>CAYYHN010000122.1:0-9147 GCA_964471245.1 uncultured Rhodothermaceae bacterium
GACAACAATGCTGGAGGTCCGAGTTTCGTCGAGATCAGCGATTTCTCACCACCCGGTGCGACGATGACGTTGCGCGTCAGCCGCACATCGGGTGCAGGCATCGCACCCCGCGCAGACTTACCGTACGCCCAACTCGCAACCACGACGACATGGGGACTGACGACAACGATCCAGCCTGTTGGGGACGCGCACATCGCGTTCGCGAAGCAAGGCCAACCGCTGCAACTTTGGCCCGAGCCGGGGCCGCTGGGCACCGTGGTTGAGCTAGCCGAGCCGACGTTAGCACCCGTCGTCATCGACGGCACACTGACGACTTTGGGACAGACGGGGCGCGATGGCACCGTTACGCGTTACACAATCGTTGGAAGCACCGTCACGTCGGCGGAACTGGCGCTTGCTTCGACCAGCACCTACCAATTCGCCGAGCCACTGGTTGCCGCACCCAACGGCGACCTGTTTGTGATGGGGCAGGTAAACGACCAGCCGGGCCTCCTGCGTATCAGCGGCAATACAGTGACGCCCATTGCGACGGAAGGGCTCGGTCGGTTGAAAAAACTGGCGCTTATCGATGACAACGTCATTGCTGTAGGTGACACGGGCACCGAAGTGTTGGGGCAAGGCATGCGCTGGACATATGCTGAACTCGATGGTCCACCGGGGCAACCCGTCTTTGGTCGTGACGCCTCCGGCCTTTGGGGGGTACTGCCCGGCCGCGAGCCGCTGCTGCTGTTGCCCGACCAAACGACGTTGCGCATCGACCCTACCGTGTACGTTGAAGATGGCCCATCACCATACACCACCGACTTCTACACCGTCTACCCAACGCTGGCAGACCTTGACGGCGACTTCGTGCTCGATGTGGTTCTGACCGTGGCAGACCAGCTTGTTGCTTTTTCCCAAGCCGGTGCCATGATTGACGGCTTTCCGATTGCTATGGGTACCGGTGCGCAGGCACAGCCGTTGGTGGCGCGCCTGACGGATAGTAGCGAATGGTCTATACTGATCGCTGGATCTGATGGCAACGTATATGCCTTCGATCTGGGCGAACGGGGGCGACTGGTGTCCGGCTTTCCGCTTGCCGTCGATGATCTGCTGGCTGCAACGCCACTGCTCACCGATGAGGGACGACTATACGCTGTGGGCGGCTCGGGTGCGGTGCAAAGCTGGCAGTTAGACAATGTCGGCGAAGTATGGTGGGGTGGCCTTTACGCAAATGCGCGCAACACCAGCTTTGTGGATCTCCCGCTACCCCAATTTGACGAACCGCTTTCTTCGGAACTGCTCACGGCTGAGGAAACGTACAATTGGCCAAACCCGGTCCGCAACGGTGAAACGTTTTTCCGCCTACGACCACGCAATACCAGCGATATCACCGTGACCGTTGTCGATGCAGCCGGTACCGTGGTCGACGAGTTAAGCGCTGACAACGTCCCCGGGGGGATCCCAACGGACCTCCGCTGGACAACCGATGCTGGGAGCGGCGTGTACTACGCTCGTGTCACCGCTCGCTCCATCAATGGCGAAGAACAAAGCCGCATCGTCAAAGTAGCGATTGTGCGATAGCATGTGGTACAGGCTAAAGCGCAGGGCATTGGCTGGGGCTTCGTTGTTATGCTCTTTTCTCCCTCCCATTTGTTGTTAGAATGACACGAATGAATGCTTTAGTCGAATACAAGTAACTTTGTGACTCCGCGCCTTTATGGCCTAAAACAAAAGCCCATCATGCTCCAACGTCTTCTCACCCTTGTCTTGGTGGCGGCCTTCGCAATGACGGCGCACGCACAAGTACGGCCGCAGTTTTTCGACTACGTCCGGTCGGATTTGGATTGGTACACCATCGAGACGGAGCACTTTAAGGTACACTTTCATGCTGATGACGAAGGCAACGGCAGCAGCCGGACGGCGCAGGTGGTGGCGCGTATTGCCGAGGAAATCTACGGGCCACTCACGTCGCTCTACGACTTAGAGCCGGACAACAAGGTCTCTTTCATACTGAAGGACTTTGAGGACTACAGCAACGGGGCCGCGTACTTCTTCGACGACATGATCGAGATCTGGGCGCCGTCGCTCGACTCGCCTCTACGCGGTGATCACAACTGGTTGCGCAACGTTATCACGCACGAGTTCGCGCACATCGTGCAGGTCCAGAAGACGATGAAGGCCAACCGTCAGATGCCGTTTCTGTACTTCCAAGTGCTCGACTACGAGGATGTACGCCGCCCTGATGTGCTCTACGGCTTCCCCAACGTCATTGCCACATACCCGGTGCCGATCCTCAACAACCCCGCGTGGTTCGCTGAGGGGACGGCGCAGTACCAGCGGGCAGGCTTGCATTACGACCGGTGGGACACACACCGCGACATGTTGCTGCGTACGCGCATCCTCTCGGGAACCGAGTTCTCGCTGAAGGAAATGGGCGGCTTCTACTCGCACACTAGTCTCGGCCGCGAGACCGTGTACAACCACGGCTTTGCTTTCACCACCTATCTTGCCAATACATATGGTGAGGATGTACTGCGTCGGATCAGCGAAGCACTAGGCCAATGGAGCAATTGGAACGTGGAGCGTGCCATCAAGGACGCCACGGGCAAGCCGGGCAAGCAAGTCCACGCCGAGTGGATCGCGACGTTGCGTGAGGGCTACAACGACCGCATCGCCGATGTGCGCGACAACCTCGTGGCGGGGACCGTCATCCAGTCAGAAGGCTCGCACAACTTCTACCCAAAAGTCTCGCCCGATGGTGCTCGTCTCGCGTATCTCTCGAACAAAGGAGAGGACTTCAGCCGCACCGCGCTCTACATTCGCGACCTCGCGTCCGATGAGACCACCGCCTATGTCTTCGATGGCCTCATTCTTGGCCCCGAAGGCAGCACGTTTACCTGCGCTATGGGGCACCAGCACAGGGTGAAACCCAATATCAGCGGCGGCATGAACTGGCGGCCCGACGGCAAGGCCATGGTCTACGCCAAGCGCAAAGACACACGCATGGGTCATCTCTACGCCGACCTGTACGTCTTCGACCTTGAAGCCGAGGAGGAAACACGGCTGACCACCAACCAGCGTGCCACACAGCCCGCCTACTCGCCAGATGGGACGCAACTCGCTTTCATCGTGCAGAATGATGGCACAACCAACCTCTTCACGATGGACGTGGCAACGAAGGCCATTCACCAACGAACCATGTTCAACAACGGGGCCCAAGTCACCGAGCCCGCTTGGCATCCATCTGGCGATGCCATTTACTTTGGCTTGCAGAAGACAACGGGGCGCGACCTGTACCGCATCTCTACCACCGAGGGGGCGCAACCCGAAGCCATTCTCGCTACCTCGGCAGATGAACGCTCGCCTGCGTTTGCGGCCAGCGGCGACCACGTCTACTTCACGTCTGACCAGAACGGCATCTACAATCTCTACCGTCTCAACCTCGCCGAACTCGGCAAGGGCGGACAGGGCACCGATGAGGCTGCGCCTGAGAAGCTGAGCAATGTCATCGGCGGGACGTTCATGCCAAGCATTGGTCCAGACGGGACGATCTTTTACGCGGATTACCACTGGGATGGCTACAAGATCGCCCAACTTGATGCACCCGCACCTGTCCCGCTCGAAGCTCGCATCGCCAGCTACAATCCACCGCCGATCTTCGAAAAGCTCATCCCCGATAGCCCGACGCTGGCATGGAACGACCTCAACGCCTTTGACGACACCGACCTCGCACCGATGGCATCGGCGTTCGTGGGCAGCGTACGGCGCGATGGGCAGTACGAGATCAACGGCATTGAAGGAAACGACGCAGAAACCGAGCCGCTCGAAGTGGAGCCCTACAAAAACGTATTCACCGACTTCAGCTTCTTTCCCGTTTTCCGCCTCGACCAATACGTCAGCCGCCAGCAGTCACGTGCTGACATTCGCTTACGTGATCGGAGTCGCCCCGAAACCTTCTGGCGCAACAGCAAGGCGGGCGTCTACGTTGTCTCGCGCGAGATCATGAATGGCCTCTCCTTTCTCGGCGGCGTGCTCCTTGGGCCCGGCTCCCGCGATGCCGACAGCTTCAGTGATTTCGTTGCGCCATCGAATTTGCTCAAGCTGGAACGTGACGCCTTCATTCAGTTCGACTACAACAAAGGGTTTGGCCTGATTCCGCAACGCTGGTCGCCCCAGTTCTCTGTCGAGTTGTTCAACATCCGTCGCAACGTTGAAAACGGGCTGACCATCGAGGAATTCCCGTGTACAGCTTGCTTCCCCGACTCGACGCTGGCTGACTTGTCGTATAACCTATGGGAACTGAACCTCTCGGCACGGAGCAAGGTAAACCGCACGACGTTGCTGGAAGTGGGCTACCGCTACAGCCCATACCGCGTCACGACCGAGCGCTTCTTCTCGAAAGAGCTGGACACTACGATTCCGGAGTCATCTTCGCGCTACTTCATTGGCCGTGCGTGGCGTGCTAAAGCGTACTTCTACGCCGAGCCACCCGATGCCAACACAGACATTGTGCCACGTGGCCTGCGCGCCGAGTTCACGTACGAATATGAACCCGGTCGCTTACTCGACCGCTTCGACATCGAAGATGGCTTCCTGATGCCGGTCTACAGCAACTACAAGAACCACCGCCTGACGTTGGATGCGCGCTACACCATGCGCCTGCCGGGTGAGGTCAACGGCGGCGTCCACGGCTTCGGCTTCCGGGCACGCGCCAGCACGATTCTCGGCGATCAGGTCGATGATTTCTTTAACGACTACGTCGGCGGTCTTGTCGGGGCACGGGGCTATCCGTTTTATGCGCTCGGTGGCAACGAAACACTGTGGTTCCAAGCCGCCTACAGCCTGCCTCTGTTCTCTGGCATCGATCAGCAACTCGGCTTCCTCTACCTCGACAAGCTCTACCTCCGCCTCTACGCCGACGGTGCGATGGCGTGGAACGAGGCATGGCCAGGCCTGAGCGAGGTGCGCAAAGACATCGGGGCTGAACTCCGCCTCGGCCTCGGTTCGTTCTACCTGCTACCCGCCGCCGTCTTCCTCAGTGGCACCTACGGCCTCGATACGTTCGACTTTCAACTCGATGAAGGCTTCGTCACCCCTGATGGCCTGTCCACGGTGCGCTATGGCAACGAACTCCTGTGGCACTTCGGTTTGCTGTTCGAGTTTGATTTGTAGGGTAGTGCGGGACACGTGTTGGGCTACTTGGTCTCTCAAATGCGTCATTCCCGCGAAGGCGGGAATCTAGGCTGAATACGTTTGTGAGGGCAGAACGATACCGCTACGATGTGCTGAATCAAAGCTGTTCAGAGACGTTTTGGTAGCGGACAGGCATCAGTTGTTTGTTAGGTTGTGCCCTAGATTCCCGCTTTCGCGGGAATGACGTTAGTAGTAAGGCGGTAAATAGGGAAAACATATGGCGAAGCGAGGGTACGTCTACATACTGGCGAGCAAGCGCAATGGGACGTTATACATTGGGGTGACGAGTGACCTGCAACGGCGTATTAATGAGCATCGTGCGAAAGCCAAGACAGGCTTCACATCTGAGTACAACGTGTCGCTGTTGGTGCATGTTGAGGAATATCCCTCGATGCGTGACGCAATTGTTCGTGAGAAGCAGTTGAAGAAGTGGAACCGCTCGTGGAAGCTCAATCTGATTGAGCAGGTTAATCCAACATGGCGCGATTTGTACATGGAACTGCCTGTAGCGGCAACGGGTACGTTCGGGTAGTCTCAGAACAAAAGCGAACGCCGTGCGCGTACAAACGACGAATCACAAAGCACGACCATGAACTTAACCCTCATCTACACGACGGCTGTGGTGATGCTGGTTAAGACGCTTTAGGAGTCAGGCTAGACCAATTCAATCCATGCTTTGCCAAACTCCGAGTCTGTCCAAATAAGTAGCTACTCATGAGTAAATTAGTTCTCGTGTTTATTGTAAGCTTGGTAGCGTTTTGCACGGTCCCTTCTGATGAGCAAACGGTAGACGACTCTAACGTAACCCTTACAAATTGGACCTACACATACCTGAAAGCTCACAGTTCGCAGCAAGCACAGTTGAGGCGTTTTATTGAAGAAAACTGGTTTGTTATGGATGAAAAGGCTGTTGAACAAGGGCTATTTAAGAGCTACAAGTTGATAGAAAACCTTTCAAGTAGCCCTACATCAGCTGAACCGGAGTGGGACTTTATCGTCGGTGTTGAGTACTTCGGTGACCAGACATACGCGGACATTGCAGATGGCTTCGAGCGTATTCGCAATGATCACGATACGGTGTTGGTAGAAGAGAAAAACTTAAGAGAGCTCGGCTCAGTTATACGCTCTGAACGCGTTCGGTATCACATGACGTACTAGCCATATAGGACGCTCCATACACCATGCAACTCGCGCGTGATGCGTTGAAAAACCAGTAGTAAACTATGAACCTGACCCTCATCTACACGACGGCCGTAGTGATGCTGGTGATCGGCCTAGGCTTTATTTACATGCTCATTGGATATGGCGGGTGGCGCAAACCCAAGGATGGCATGGAATGGTTGGGCACCATTGTGTCGGGGGGCGTCGCTGTGATGGCCATCGTGCTGTTCTTTATGGCGTTCCGCGTGCAGCAGGCCGAAGAAGCGATCTTTGTACAAGGGCGCTCCGAAATTGAGGACTATGCAATCGAAGAGCCGGCGGCGAACTTTCCATTCCAACTCGTTGACACGGACGGTAATACGGACTTGGACGCGTATCGTGGCAAGGTCATCCTGCTCAACTTTTGGGCGACATGGTGCGCGCCATGCCTCGTGGAGATCCCACAGCTGAACGACCTCGCCAACGACTACGAGGATGAAGGACTGGTTGTGCTGTCTATCTCCGACGAGCCGCGCGAACTGTTGCAGGCCTTCGAGCAGCAACTCCCCTTAGAGACCGTGAGCGCATACATTGATCCGGTCAACCCCTTGCCTGGGGTATTTGAGCGTGCGCTGCAAGTACGGCCGACAACGTTTATTATTGATCGCGAAGGCACCGTCCGCCGATACATTCTCGGCGACCGTTCCTATAGCTTTTTCCGCCGTGCCATCCAACCGTATCTGTAGGTGCACAGCGCATTTGATCCCATTCTGAAACCGGAATAGCTTTTGACGCAACGCTACGAGCACTCATTGTATCTACTTTTCTAGCTCATAGTCTCTATGAAACAGAGCCTTGCACTCTTGCTTGCGTTGCTCCTCGTGCTACCGGTCCACGCAGGCGATGACGACAAGAAGAAGCCTCAAACGGAGCCGACACCAGCCAGCTTACGGGCGCAGTTGCTGCACAGCGCGTCGATGTCTACACAAGTCGTCGCCTTTGATGCCAATCTGCAGCAGCGGAGCATACCCTTAGCTTTCGGGTTGTCGGCTATTCTGCCCGGCGCAGGGCAGGCGTACAATCGGCAATGGGTGAAAGCAGCGGTACTCATCGCGGTCGAGGCGGCGCTGATTACAGGCTACAGCACGTGGCGCTCGCAGGGGCTGGATGGGGAACGCGACTTCCAAGCCTTTGCCCACGCCGAATGGGATCCCGCACAGTATGGTGCGTGGCTCAACGATTACAAAGCCTTCCAGATTGACAGCGGCCTCAAAAACATCAGCGCACCCGATGCCGTCATCCCAACAGGCATCGATTTCACGCGGCCCGATAGTTGGTCGGCCAACGAACGCCGCGCCGTCGATGAGTTCTTCAGTCAGATCCGCGCCATTGAACGCCAGTCCGTCGATGCCGATACGCGGGCAACGTTTTCGCATGTATTGCCTTTCCACGGCGAGCAGCAGTACTACGAACTCGTGGGCAAGTACTTTCAGTTCGCACCCGGCTGGGTCGACTATCCCGATTGGCGCAATCCCGATGGCACGTTCAACGCTGCCATCAACCCCGAAGAAGCGGACGCCAACGACGACAAGGTCCACGTCTCCGACACGTTCTACCGCTACGCCGATGACCATGCCGAGGCCAACGACCTGCTGCGCCGCGCCTCGCGCCTCTCGACGCTCTTCATCCTGAATCACCTCATTGCAGCGGCCGAGGCTGCCGTGATCACCAAGAAGCGCAACGACCGCATCCAAACGAGCATGGGGCTGACGTACGGACCGGATGGGGAAGCGCAGCCCGTTGCTTCGCTCAGTTTCCGTTTCTAGCGAGTCTGTAGCGCCATGTGGTGCGGGTGCATGGTGCGTGCCGTCTCGGGTAGGAGTGGGACTTGGATGTAGTCGCCTGCGTGCCATGCGTCGACTTGGTCGAACTGCGTGGTGCTGCCGAGCCAGCCATCTTGCCCACCGAGCAGGACAAAGTAGTTGGCATCGGGATCGTCGAGCAACGAGATGTGGCGCGACTGGGCACCGTAGGTCGCGTTGTGACGGGTGTGGTTGAGCCCACCGTTGGTCTTCAAGATCGTCTCGCGTGACCCGTTGACGGCAAGGTCAGCATGCACATAGAGGTCACCAAGAACGGGCAGGTTGCCGAGGAGGTGTTGCACGCGCAGACGGTGCATCTGCCCCCATGTCGGGTGGGCTTCGAGGTCGTTTTGGGTGCGTATGAGCGCTTCCTCGAATAGGGCGCGCTCCGTCGTGGCATCCAGCGCAGCAAGGTCATCGGCGAGGTAGCAGCAGACGTAGTTCCAGTCGCGGTAGAGGGCGAGTGCCTTGCCCATTGTAGAGGCGTGGCTGTCCATCAGGTGATAGGTCAGCGCTTCGAAGACTACAGGGCCTGACGCATCGGTCGTGTAGTGCCCCTCCCAATCGCGCAGAGCAGCCGCAAGGGCAGGATAGCGATCTGAAAGATCAAGCGTAGCCAACCGTTCGAGCCATCGTTGCGTCAAGCGGTGGGCCGCAGGCGAGTACACATCTTGCTGGAAGTCCACTAGATCGTCGAACGTGACAGAGCTATCAGCGCGGAGGAGCGCGGCGTAGCGTTCATAACGCTCGGATTGGCCAAAGAGGAAGCCGACAGGCGTAGCACTGCCCGAGACAGGGGCGTTGTTTGACGATACGAGGAAGCCTTCAGATGGGTTGAGTGCCCACGGCAAGGTTGTGGCATTGCTGAAGGAGGCCCACTGGTGCTTTGGCTCGTCGGGGGAGAGGATGAACTGATCCGGCCGCTGGTAAGGGCGGTCGGGGAGGGTCGTGGCAAGGACCATCCCCGTAT
>CAYYHN010000123.1:0-9117 GCA_964471245.1 uncultured Rhodothermaceae bacterium
GAAAGACGTTGCTTGCACCGAGGTGAGCTAGCTTGCTGGGGAGGGGGCTCTGCTTGCCTATTGGTAAGCCTTCGACATGAAGCGTCCCATAGCGTTCGCGGAGATTCTCTTCGATGCTCGCAATATATTGGTTTGCCAATATTTGCTTTCCGGGTAACCATGCCTGTAGGTGGTAAACAACCTGTCCTGCATCGTCAAAGACAGAAATTTGGTGTTCATATGGCTTATATAGCACTGCATCCTGAAGGTCATCAGGTGAAATTTGAAGAGGGCGGAGGTTGTATCGATAATCGGATTGGACCTCAGGGTTGCCGTATTCAGCAGAAAAAACTAAAAAGGGATAGTGCGCATTGTGTGTCAGCGCTTGTATATCGAGGCTTGCTGGTATAGGCGTATCGCCTTCGAGGGCTGGCAAGATCATTCCACTTTGTAGCCGCTCGTTGAAGTCCGTAGGGATGCCACTGCCCAACTGACGGTAATAGCGTTCTTGGCGTATTAGGCTGGTTAAAACCCGCTCTTGTTGTTCTGAAAGTGTACTTGTGTCTCTTCTGGCCTCATAATAGGCAATAGAAGCAACGACTGCATCGTACCCTGTAAGTGTTCCCGAACCATTATCCCCACCTCCGCCAAAGGCATCAAGATTATAAGACTCATTGTTGTCGGGAGAAAGTGGGGTGTCTTCTAAAATGCCTTGGTCGCTACATCCAGCGAATAGTAGGCATACAGTCATTAATATTAGTTTGAAGAATTTGGAGTGGACTGGGGCGTTTGGCATACCTGATAACCTCTTGATAAAGGCGTTAGAAAATGATGAGGGAGCACATGTGTCAAACACGATGTGCTAGCCTCGGCAGTCATTAATCTAACAGAAGAGTAGTGGGTGTGCGTCACATGTGGATTCAGGTCTTGCTTCTCATATCGGTTCACCTAGTACATCATTTGTTCCTTCACATTTTAAGTCACGGTACAAAGTTGGCGTAATGCCATAGTAACGTTTGAAGGCCATCGTAAAGGAATTGGGGCGCTTGTAGCCCACTTCAAAAGCAATATCCGAAACAGGGAGATTTGACTGCTCTAAAAGGATACATGCAGCTTCTAAGCGCTGTTGCACTACATAGTTAGATGGTGTCATACCTATGTAGTAGCGGAAGCGACTGCTAATGTAGCAGTTAGTTAACCTACAAGATTTCTTGATTTCGCCAATGTGTAGATCAACATCGAAAAGACGCTCATGAAGGCGATTTTTAAACTCGGTAACATCTTGTGGAATAGATGGTGCATTGGAGTTTGCTGAATGGAGTAATGTAGATAGTGCGTTTCCGAAAGAAGACATAGCAGTGTTTTGAGGCAGGTTGTTGGGGGAATAGGGCTGCGAGTCTAAGTATATGTATACGACTTAAGTTTGTTGGTAGGGGGGCGTTGAGTTAGTAGCGTATTGGTGGGTCATTCAACTAAATAGAGTTCAAGAGAATCTAGTTGAAGATATCTATTTTGGATGATGAGGTTTAGGTTAGATATCAGGTGTTGTCAATGGTTTGGGTGGTTTTGTTGGCGTTATTAATTGTAGTGAAAACTAAATGAGAACCACAATATGTGTAATAAAAAAGCATGTGACACCTTCTTTGTCACATGCTTTTTTGAAAGGTGTTGAGTTGTTTGGGAAGTTGAGAGGTTCCGTTTGAATGGTTGTGGGAGGCTTTGTATTAGTGTGTCATTAAATTGAGTCGCAATCTTAAAAACGCACGTTCATGCCCAACTGTACGTGTGTGCCTGCCTGCGGGTAGTAGTGGTTTCGGGTGAACTGTTCGCCGAAGATGTACGTGTAGGTATAGCCGCGTGCACTGTATTCGACATCGAACACGTTGTTGACTTGCAACGTGAGGAGAGCGTGGTCGACGAGGGGAGCCGGTAAGTTGTAGCTTACGCGCAGGTCGTTTACGAGGAAGCCATCGATGGTTCGGTCTTCGTTTGAGGTGTTGTCAAGGAACTGCTTCCCGACGAATTTGCCCAGCAGCGTCACATTGAGATCGCTCGTGGGACGAACCGTGATGGCGCCGCTGCCGACGTGAGCAGGGGAGAGGGCGATGTCGGTGTCTTCCATCGTATTGGTGATGATGTCGAAGCCGTTGGTGTAGTCGTAGACGACTTCAGTGAAGTCCTGAATCCTATTCTGGCTATATGTGTAGTTCGCCGACGCCTCCAGCCACGGGAGTGGGCGTACGCCTGCCTGCAGCTCAATGCCGCGCCGGTAGCTATCTGGCACGTTAATTTTCACGCTGGCACCGACGTCGTTGAGTTCGCCAGTTACAACGAGTTGGTCGCTATAGTCCATGTAGTACAGGTTGGCTGCAACGAAAGCGTTGCGCATCCGTCGCTCGGCTCCGAGTTCATAGTTGAACAGCGTCTCGTGCGTCGGCGGCTCCAGTGCGGCATCAAGGAAGTCGCTACGTGAGGGCTCGCGGTTGCCGATGGCAAATAAGCCGTAGAGACGGGTCTGGTCGTTAAGTTGAGCATTGAGGCCGAGCTTAGGGTTGACGAATGTAAAGGTTTCGTCAATGTCGATGGCGCGCAGGTCGCTGTCGATGCCGTTGGTGCTGTAGGTGACGCCACGCACTTGGAGGTCGGCGAAGGCGTTTAGAGCGTCGGTAAGCTGCACGTTGGCCTTGGCGTACACGTTGCCATCCGTCTTGTCGCCGACGTTGTCATAGTAACGGTCGCGGATGTCGGTGCCGTTGCTAAACTCGGCCCAGATGATTTCGCCGAAGTGATCGTTGGTGTAGTCATTGTACGCCCCACCAACCGTCAACTCTAGTGGCCCGTCTGTGTAGACCGCACTGACGACGATCCCATAGAAGTCGTTGTCGAGCCAGCGACGGCGGATGAAGTCGCTGCTTTCGATGGTTTCATTGCCAATGATGAGGCTGGCAAGTCCATAGTCGGCGAAGTCGTCATCCTCACGAAACTGCTCGAAGTAGCCTTTGCCGCCCGTGTAGTGTAGCGCCACACTTCCCGTCAGGTTGGGCTGGAAGGCATGTGAAACGTGCAGTTGGTAATGCGACTGGCTGTAGTTGTCGACTTCGTTGTCGTAGAGGTAGTGGTTGTAACGGCGATCGGAGTTGAGCAGGTTCTGCGTCTCGGCTTCACTCAGACCTTCCGTCGCAGCATATTCTTCTTTGGCAGTGCGGTCGCCTGTCAGCGCAGCTTCTGGGGTGCCAAACCACGACTGGTAGGTCTCTTCGTTGCCATTGAAGTGGATGAACTGCGCCGTCGTGCGGTCGCCGTAGTAGCCTGCTTGTACGAAGTACGAGCGAAGGTCGGCGCGGGCGCGGTCCACGTAGCCGTCGCTTAAGATCTTCGAGAGCCGTCCGTCGATCGCCCAGCGGTCATTGAGCAAGCCCGAACCGAGCTGCACTGTGTACTTCTGTGTGTTGAATGCACCGTAGCCGAGATCTGTCTCGGCATAGGCTTCACTGCTGTTGCTGTCGGTCAGTAAGTTAACCGTAGCGCCGAACGCCGAGGCACCGTTCGTAGAGGTCCCGACGCCACGCTGAATTTGGATGTTATCAAGTGACGACGCAAAGTCCGGCATGTTCACCCAGAAGACGCCTTGCGACTCCGAGTCATTGAGAGGGATGCCGTTGATCGTCACGTTGATGCGCGTCATGTCGGTGCCCCGGATGCGCATGTCCGTGTAGCCCACGCCTGCCCCTGCATCCGACGACGAGATCACCGATGGAGTCATCTCCAGCAGCATCGGGATGTCTTGCCCGACATTGCTTTCCTGAATAGTCTCCTGATCGACGTTGGTGAACGCCACAGGCGTACGGCTGTCGGCGCGGGTGGCCGTGACGAGCACGCCGCGCTGTTCAAGCACATCCTCTGCAAGCGTCACGTCCCACACATTGGCACCGCTTTGAAGCGTACGTGATTCGGTGAGGGTCCTGTAACCAAGGAAACGGACCGTAAATGTGGCCTCGCCTGTGGGCAGATTGGTGAGACGATAGGTGCCATCGGCAGACGTCGAAGTGCCGAGGAAGGTGCCGTCGAGGGTGAGGGTCGCGCCGATGAGGGGCGTACCGTCGTCGGCGGTGATGCGGCCCGTGAGCGTGGCCTGCGCGTGAGCGGTCGTGGCAAAGCTGGCCACGAACAGTAGTAACAAGAAGAAACGCATGCGTTCATGAGGTTAAATCCGGGCACGCGCAAGGGGTCCGCACGGCCGCCGATTTAACGGGTCGTCTTCCCTACCTGGCATTATCCGGGCAGGTTCGAAGGGTATGATCTCAGCCCGGCCAATTCGCCGAGCACCCCTAGCGTGAGATCCTCAAAGAACGCGATCTCTTATGTTCGTGCGAAGCGGGGGTTTCGCCAACGTTTGGTGAAGGTGTAGATGAAGCCTGGACTGATCATGGGCATCTCATTGGTCGTCCAAATGCTATATCGGCAAGGCTAGAACTTACCTTCACCCTGCTTTTATTCAATCCGAAACCCTTGCTGGGTTGCCTGCACCGCGCAGCCTTGAAGCGCGCAGATGTCGTGCAGTGCATCTTGGAGCGTTCCCAGTTGTGGCTGGATCCACGTTAGCGATTGCGTTTCTTCAAGGGCTTGCCCAGCTTCAATGGCGATTCCATAATATTGGGAAAGCTGCTCCAACAATGTGCGTAGCGGTCCGTCGATAAACGCAAAGCCGCCATCTTGCCAAAGGAACGCGTAAGCAGGCTCGAAGGCTTGGGGCGAAGTTGGTAGGTCGCTGCGTCCAACTACGCGGCTCATCTCACCCGGACGAAGGGTCACGGCAGCATTCAGATGAGCGGTGGCTGAAAACGCAACGCTACCGGATGCCAACATGACGGTCGTTTCAGGGGTGTCCGTTGGCAGGGCCGCCACGCTAAATGCGGTGCCCAAGACTCGGACCTCTGCATTCATCGTTTCCACCACGAACGGACGCGACGACTCTGTGACATCAAAGTAGGCCTTGCCTTCGAGGTTGATATGCCGTGTGCGGCCCCAGAGGAACCGCTGGTAGGTTACTGATGCGCCGGGATGCAGGACGAGGCGAGAACCGTCAGCCAAGGTTTGCTCGCTCGTTGCACCAAGCGGGGCTTCGACCGTGATAGGCATGGCAAGCCAAACGAGCAATGTCAAGGTGGCGAGTGCACCAGCTAGGCTGACCCAGCGAGTAGCTGCTCGGCGGTTACGTATCGGGCTTCTGTCTTGGCGTGGCGACGTGTTTTCAGATGCACGTAACGCAGACTTGAACGCGGCTGTGGCGGCTTGTACGTCGGAATCGGTGACGGGAGCTGGTTGGGCGTGCGCGGAAAGGTGCCAAGCTTGCTGCAATTCCTGCTGCTCCGCCGCCGGAAGGTCCGCCAGCAAGGCGCGAAAGGCTGCATCCGCATGTGCATCGCGTTGAGGATGTCGTGGAGTCATGGTTTCAGTAGCTGTGGGTCAAGGGCGTGCAGTTTTTGGCGGATATGCTTAAGAGCAAGCACGATGTGGTTTTCGACGGTTTTGGATGTCACGCCCATGATGACTGCAATCTCATCATAGCGTAGGCCATGAAAGCGGCTCAGCTCAAAGGCTTCGCGCCGTCGCTGGGGTAAGGCGTGGATCCATCCCGCGATTTGTTCGCCCAGCCACGCTGTGTCGATATCAGCTTCGGGGCTTGGTGTGGTTGCGTCGGAGGGCATCGTTTTCAGGAGGGCGTGGTGGCGTTGCGCATCGCGCTTATGGTTAAGGATGAGGTTGCGGACGGCTTTGTAGAGCATTGCGCGCGTCGAGGCACTGACGGCAACCATGGCTTTCCGCTTCCAGAGCCGCAGGAAAGCCTCTTGCACGGCATCTTTGGCCTTAGTGCTGTCGCCCAGTAGCCGCTCGGCGTAGCGCAGCAATTCCGCATAGTGCGCTTCGTACAACGCGACAAACGCGTGCTCGTCCAGGTGTTTCGGCTGGGATTGGTCGTGAGTGGTGGCCGTGCGGTGCATAACGCGCTGGGTTGAACCCGGAGTGGAAGTACGGGTCGTATCCACTCCGTCCAAGCGAAGCGCGAGGAGGCCTTGTTTACTGGTCAAGCGCATTGAGGGGCCGTTCATGAATCCACACATCGGTACGGTAGCCCGCGAACACGCCCAACCCGTTCGTCAGGTTGCTTTGGATAGCGACGCGCTCTGCAAACGGATTCTCGCGGGTTTCGTTCTGAAGTTGCAGCGTGCGGTGGTAGCGATAAAATTCCTCGCTGATGCTGGTGAGTTCAACCACCGTCTGGCAAACAAACCGATCATTGGGCTGTGTCGTGGAGCCGCACGCAGCCCCGCCTCTGAGTTGCAACACCACCTCTTTCGTCTCGCCGTCGAAGAATGCATCGCTGAAGGTGATGCCGTCTTCCTTAACCTCAAAGGGCTCATCTTCACCTAAGAAGTCGTCAGGGTCAGCTCCGAAAAAGTCATCCTGTAGATCGGAGATGACAGAAAACCCGTAGCTGAGGGAAGTTGCTAGCTGTGTTTGTTTGTCGAACCCTCGGTTGTGAAGCCTGATGTTGTAGTAGTTGGCTTCGTTCACTGGATCAGCAAACGAGAGCCGTATTTCAGCCAGCGGACCAATTTCGTTCTGCCCCACATTGGGTAGGTAGGTAGCCTCGCTAATCCGTACTTGGCTCGGGATGCGGCTAATGCCTTCGACGGTCGTAAACCCCGGCGCAGCGACGCGGATGCGGTAGGTGCTCCCTGCTTCAGGGCGTTCGGCCAGCGAGCGATATCGGGCCACGGTACCGCCTTCCGAAGCAATTGCGTCCTCGAACATGATCGTCTGAAGAAACAAGGTGCGGTCAAACGGGAGCACTTCGACGAGGTGGTTGCCTTCAAACAATTCCACCGTAGCATTTTCGATGGCTTCTGGCTTGGCCAATCCCAGTAGCGGCGTGCTGCTGTTAACATGCACGGTCCATGTGCTGTCGGGTTGGAATAAGGCATTGACGACCAGTTCGGCAGGAGCCTCCGGTACGTCGGCATCCAGCACGAGGTCGTGTTGGCAGGCACTGAGTGCGAGCATCAATACGGCTGCGCACAACGGGGGAAGGTGTTGTTTAGACATAAGATGGCAGAGCATCGGTTAGAACTGAATGCTGTAGCTCAGGGAAGGGAGTACCGGGAAGAGGCTTGCTTGCTTGAGGACCGTCGTTTTGTCGGCAAGGAGGCCGTCCTCGATGATGCGTTCGTCTTCCGAGAAGATGAAGTACGGATTGCGTCGGTTGTAGGTGTTGTAGGTGCCGAGGGTCAGGGTATGCGCACCCCACGCCGTGGGCCATGAGAAGTTGAGGCCGAGGTCGAGGCGGTGATAGGCAGGCATCCGAAAGCTGTTGCGGTCACCGAGGTAGACGACTTCGTCGTTTGGGGAATAGATCAGCATGGAGCCGGAAGCATCGGGGAAGACGGCCGGGCTGAAGCGGGCTTGGCCCAAGGTGATGGCGTTCCCCGTGCCGTAGACCCACGAGCCAGAGAGCGTCAGCCAGTCGGCCATGCGGTGCGCGAGGGTGAAGGCGACATCGTGTCGCCGGTCATACCGAAACGGAAAGGGGCGACCTTGGTTTAGGGCATCGAACTGACGCTCAGTTTTCGACCATGTATAGCCAAGCCAGCCCGTCGTCCGACCCGCTTGTTTCTGGATGAAGACCTCAACGCCGTATGAGTCGCCATCGCCAAATGTGATGTTGTCCTGCCAGTCCTGTCCGGCTCCTAAGAAATTGGCACCTTCCTTGTATTCGATCAGCCCGGTCATCGTTTTGTAATACCCTTCGAGGCTGATCTCATACTGCCCCCGCAGGGTATGCGCTACGCCCATTGCCACTTGGCGCGAGCGTTGCGGGTCCACACGCTGCGTCGCAGGCAACCACAAGTCGGTTGGCAGGCCAAGGCCGCTGTTGACGAGCAGATGGAGGTACTGAGTCATGTGCGCGTACGAGAGCTTGAGCGCCCAGCGCGGTGCGACGAGCCAACGCCCAGAGAGACGCGGCTGGAGCGAGGTATAGGTCGTGCCTTCTACGTGGTAACCCGAGGCATGCACGCCAAGGTTTGCACTGATGCGAGGGCTGAGTTTGATGTCGTCCTCAGCGTAGAGCGCCACTTCTTGGGCACGAATGCGCGTGATGGGCGCTTGCAGGGGCGAGGCCGTACCGCTGGTTCCGCGCTCTTCTGTCTGGATGGTCCCCGTACGAAACGTATGGTGCGTCCCGTGCAGGCCAAAACGGATAGTGTGGCGCGGCGAGGGCACATAGTCGAAGTCGAGCTTCAAGCCCCAATCGGTGACGCCCGAATCGTAGTCGAGCTGGAAGAGGGTTTCTACGAGTTCATCATCGATGCGAACATATCGGAAGTCTTCTTCGCCCGTTTGCAGATGGTAGCGCGTGAAAAAGAGTGTCGTGTTACCGAACAGCTTGTTCGAATACAGATGGTTCCACCGCAGCGTCGAGAGTGTGTTACCCCATGCGATGCGGAGCGCGGTTTCCAACTCCCGATCACCATCGGCGTCGGTCGCTGCGATGGTGCGTTGTTGGATGTACTGATCGTTGCCGCCGTAGAAGCTGAGGTAGACCCGATCACGCGCCGAAAAGCGGTGGTTGACCTTGGCATTCACATCAAATAGCGCATAATCTGGGTACGAGTCCGCCGAAGCCACCTGCTGCATCGCCACGTCGATGAAGGAGCGGCGGGCCGACAGCATAAACGAACTGCGGTCGCGTTGGATGGGGCCTTCGAGCGTGACACTGCTGACGCCAAGCCCAAGCGCGGCTTCGCCAGCAAACCGCTTCATGTTGCCCTCTTTCATCGATAGATTCAGCACCGACGACAGCCGTCCGCCAAAGCGCGCCGGAAAACCACCTTTGATGAGGGTGATGCCGTTCAGCGCACGCGTATTGAAAATGGACAAGAAGCCAAACAAGTGGGACGGATTGTAGACCGTTGCGCCATCGAGAAGCACAAGGTTCTGGTCGATCCCGCCACCGCGCACGTACAGTCCTGTGGTGCCTTCGTTGCACGACTGCACGCCCGGAATCATTTGCACAGCGCGCAAAACATCCGACTAACCAAGCAACGCAGGCATTTGCTGCACCTGCAGTACGGGCAG
>CAYYHN010000124.1:0-9074 GCA_964471245.1 uncultured Rhodothermaceae bacterium
CCCTCCTGAAGAATCGGCCGAACGGCCAAATGACTGGTTCTTTACCCAACGGGCGTATCCCAGTGAGACCATAAACTACACGGCCTACGACGAGGCGCTCGAGCAAGCAGCGCGTCTCAAGGTCTTGATGGCGTCCAAGCAAACGTTCCCTTGGGAATTTATTGGCCCGACAAACATAGGTGGACGCCTTACCGATGTGGTGATGCACCCGACTGACTTGCAAATGATCTATGCTGCGGCAGCATCTGGAGGCGTGTTCAAGTCGGTCGACCGCGGGCGCTCGTGGCAAGCGATCTTTGACGACCAGCCCAGCCTTTCCATTGGAGCCCTCGCTTTAGATCCAACCGACCCCGATGTCATCTATGTAGGCACAGGCGAAGTGAACGGTGGGGGTGGTTCGCTCACGTACGGGGGCACGGGTGTGTACAAATCGACCGACGGTGGTCAGACCTGGATGTCGATGGGGCTTCGGGAAACCCGCCACATCGCACGTATTGTGATTGACCCCACTAATCCGCAACGGGTTTTTGTGGCAGCCATGGGGAGGCTCTTTAGTGAAAATGAGGAGCGCGGGCTCTATCGCTCAGAGGATGGCGGACAAACGTGGGAAAAAGTGCTGTACGTGTCCACGCAAACGGGCAGCGTAGACGTGATCATGAATCCCGACGACCCCAACGTGCTGTTTGCCGCGATGTGGCAGCGCATGCGTTCGCCACAGGCCCTCATTTATGGTGGGGAAGAAGGCGGCGTGTTCCGCTCTACTGACGGCGGTACCACGTGGACTAAGCTCACGAATGGTCTGCCCGAGACAAATATTGGACGTATCGGCCTAGCTCTTGCCCCTTCCCAACCCGACGTTTTGTACGCCCTCTATGCCGACGAAGTGGGGCCGTTTCGAGGGTTTTACAAAAGTGTGGATGGCGGAACAAGCTGGGCGGAGCTACCTGATAATAGCGGAAGACTATCCAGCAACTATGCTACGTACGGGTGGTGGTTTGGCAACCTACGCGTGCACCCAGAAGATCCCGATGTGGTCTTCACCCTTGGGTTAGATCTGCTTCGGACAATCGATGGTGGCGTCACATGGAATTACGCCTCAGGGAACATGCACGTAGACCATCACGGCCTGTTCATCCACCCACAAAATCCTGACTTTGTTGTTGCGGGCAACGATGGTGGCCTCTACACGTCGGACAACGGGGGGACCTTGTGGAGCCATGTAGACAACCTACCCATCACGCAGTTTTATACCGTTGAAATTGATTTTCAAGACCCCACGCGTATCGCCGGGGGTACACAGGACAACAATACCATTGAAACGTTTACCTCCACACCCGATGCATGGCGTTTCCTGTTTCCCTTTGGGGACGGACAATACGTACGCATCGACCCGACTAACAGCCAATTCGTCTACTTCTCTGCACAAAGGGGATTTATCTTTCGCTCAGTTGATGGGGGACCGAACCCCGTGCGTGCGCTTGATGGCATTGACCCAAACGAACCCGTCAACTGGAGCGCACCGATCGAGCTCGATCCATCCAACCCGAGCACGCTCTATACGGGGACGGATCGCATCTACCGTTCTCAAAATAGGGGCGCCAACTGGGAGCCGATCAGTCCGAAGCTACCTCAATACAGCAGTACGCTACCTGCTTACAACGACTTTGGCACCATCACCTCCATTGCCGTTGCGCCAACCAACTCGAACTATATCTACGCAGGGACCGACGATGGGCTGGTTTGGGTCTCTACTGATGGCGGCACTACATGGGGTAACATTTCCCAAGACTTGCCGGAACGATGGGTGACCCGTGTCATGGTTGACCCACACGATGCAGCCATAGCGTACGTGACCTTCTCTGGCTTTCGTGAGGATGTCCCCCTGCCCCATGTCTTCAAAACCACTAACACGGGGCTGTCTTGGACAGATATCTCGGGTAATCTTCCGGAGGCTCCCGTCAATGACGTTATCCCAGACCCGACCCAGTCTGGCCTCCTATACGTCGCGACGGATGTAGGCGTGTATTACTCGCGTGATGACGGAGCCATCTGGCTGCCTTTGGGCGGAGGGCTGCCCCGCGTACCGATCAACGATCTCGCGCTCCACGCGCCTACCCGCAAGCTGGTTGCCGCTACGTACGGGCGTTCGATGTTTACGTTTGATTTAACCCAAATCGATGCAGGCGTCACGTCTACGGAGCCTTCCTCAGGTACACAGCCCGGAAAGCTTGCCCTCTTTGAAAACTACCCCAACCCCTTCAATGCCTCGACGACTGTTCGCTACAGTTTGGATACGCCTGCTGAGATCAGCATCGCAATTTACGACCTGACAGGCCGAAAATTGCAAACGTTGCAGCAGGGCCTTTCCCCGGCAGGGATACATGAAGTCGTGTGGAGTGGCGAGGATCAACAAGGGCGACGCATGGCGTCAGGGCGCTACTTCTGTCGCATGCAAGAAGGCAACGTGGTACGCACGCTACCCCTTACGTTGGTACGCTAGTTCTTGGCAGCACGAGTTGGCGTTGATGCCAAAGGACTGTGTCCGGCAATGCATACTGGGGCTCTCCGCCGTTGTCAGATGCGAGAACGTAGCCCAAGTCCCAAAGTCGCGTAGTGGCGTCGCAAGCGCCAAGTACCCGCACGGCCCACGGAGCGCCAGCATTACGGCAATCTTAACACAACCGCGAGGTGATGGCGTCGTATATTTCAGGCTGGGGCAAGTCCCGTACGGTCAGCTCCCTCTGAACCCCGTCAGGACCGGAAGGTAGCAGCGGTAGGAGGTCGTAGCGACGCGATACGGTTAGCTTGCCCCTTTTTTTTGCCCTACGGGCACTTCTAGAGCGGCTCTACCCACCAAGGAGCCATTTGTTTGATCGACGCTGCTTGTCTACGCAATGAACATGTTGAGCACTTTTCTGCTGCTGTTGGCCGGGGCACCGGCTGGTCAGGAACCGAACCCCATCGCCATGTTCGGTCCGCTGATCCTCATCTTTGTCGTCTTCTACTTCTTCATCATCCGCCCCCAGAAGAAAAAAGAGGATGACCGCAAGAAGATGGTGGAAGCCGTCAAGAAAGGCGACCGCATCGTTACCATCGGCGGCGTGCATGGCACCGTCACACAGGTCGACGAAGGTTCTGTCCTCGCACAGGTAGACAGCAACACCAAGCTCCGCTTTGAGAAAAACGCCATCTCCCGCGTCGAGGTGAAGGACAAAGCCTAAGCTCTCAGATCCACCACGCGTTCTTCTTAGAACCATGCATGGTGTATTGGGTTGAAACAGGTGTTTGTGAACCAGCCAGCGAAACGCATGGATGCAACACAGGATGTGGTAACACCGGGATTCGACCACATCGATGACGCCATTGATGACATCCGCAACGGGCGGCTCGTCATTGTGGTCGACGACGAGGACCGCGAAAACGAAGGCGACTTCATTGGGGCCGCCGAACTGACCACGCCCGAGTTGGTCAACTTCATGGCCACACATGGGCGCGGCCTCATCTGCACGCCGATCACGCACGAGCGCACCGTCGAGTTGGATCTGGACCTGATGGTCTCGTCCAACACGGCCCTCCACGAGACCAACTTCACGGTCTCGATCGACTACAACATCGGCACCAGCACCGGCATCTCGACGGCCGACCGTGCCAAGACGATCCGCGCACTCGCGGACCCTTCGGCCAAAGGCAGCGACTTCGGACGCCCCGGCCACATCTTCCCGTTGCGTGCGATGCGTGGCGGCGTGCTGCGCCGCGCCGGGCATACCGAGGCCACCATCGACCTATGCCGCCTAGCTGGGCTCTATCCAGCAGGCGTGCTCATCGAAATCCTGAACGCCGACGGCACGATGGCCCGCGTCCCCGAACTCAAGCGCCTTGCGAAGGAGTTCGACATGCGGATCATCACGATCAAAGACCTCATTGCCTACCGGATGCGGCACGACAAGCTCATCCAGCGCATCGTCGAGGTCGAAATGCCGACGAAATTTGGCGCATTTAGGATGATCGCATTCGAGGAGCGGCTCTCAGGGGATGTGCACCTTGCCATGGTGAAAGGCGACTGGGAAGAAGCCGACCCGGTGCTGGTGCGCGTGCATTCGCAGTGCGTGACGGGCGACATCTTCGGCTCGATGCGCTGCGACTGCGGCGACCAATTGGCGCGCGCCTTGGCCCAAGTTGAGCGCGAAGGCAAGGGGGTTGTTCTGTACATGAAGCAAGAAGGACGTGGAATCGGTCTTCTGAACAAGCTGAAAGCCTACAAGCTGCAGGAAGAGGGCTTGGACACTGTCGAAGCCAACGAGGCGCTGGGCTTCAAGATGGACCACCGCGACTACGGCATTGGCTGCCAGATTCTGCGCGACCTTGGCATCCGCAACCTCCGCTTGATGACCAACAACCCGACGAAGCGCATCGGCCTCGAAGGCTATGGACTGGAAATCGTCGACCGTGTGCCGATTGAGATTGCGCCCAACCCATCCAACGAGACGTACCTCAAGACCAAGCGCGACCGTATGGGGCATATGATCCTTGGCGAAGATACCACCAGCCACGATGCCGAAGTGATGCGACAGATCCTCTAGCGCTCCCACAACATAAACGCGCAACTCTACCCTCTGGCATCCGTTCATATGGGATACGCGGGTGAGGCTCGCCTTCGGCGCTCATTTTTTCTATCTTGTCCCGCTGCTACGCCTGCGTCCCACCGATCTGGTCCTGTCTATCCGCATCTTATGGCCCAACCCTCTTCCGATCCACCGTCGGTCTCCAGTGAACAGGACCGCGCTTTGGTTGCTCGTGCGCTCGAAGGCGACCAGTCTGCCTACCAAGCGCTTATGGAAAAGTACCGGGGGGCGCTGCACCGGCATATTGCACGAATGGTCCGCAGCAAGGAGGAAATCGACGACCTCGTCCAAGAGTGCTTTATCAAAGCATTCTCAGCCCTGAAGTCTTACTCGACGGATTATGCGTTCTCGACGTGGCTCTACAAGATCGCCACGAACCACACCATCGACTTCCTCCGCAAGAAGAAGCTCCAGACCCTGTCCATCGACCGGCCCATCCAGACCAAGGACGGCGAACTGGAGTACGAGTTGCCGGACCTCACGTACCGTCCCGACCGCCACATCGTCGCCGACCAACGCCGCAAGCTCATCCAAGAGGCCATCGACACGCTGCCGCCCAAATACAACCGCGTCATCGTCATGCGGCACCAGCAGGAGAAGTCGTACGAAGAAATCGCTCTCGCCCTCGACCTACCTCTCGGCACCGTTAAAGCCCACATCTTCCGCGCACGCGCGCTGCTGTATAAGTATCTGCGGGATAAACGAGCCTCCTTGTGATTCGTAGTTCGTGCTTGGTGATTCGTACGCTCAGCTGCGCCTCGCTTTTGTATGTTTTATTGGGATGATACAAGCAAGACAAAGGTGGAAGCATGGCGCGTTCGGGGTTCGAAACACTTGAGGTGCACCAGAAAGCAGAAACGCTGGCAGACTTGATCTGGGCACTGGTCTTGACGTGGAATCCGTTTGCGCGGAAAACGGTAGGTGCGCAACTTGTGCGTGCTGCGGACAGCATCGCAGCGAATATAGCAGAGGGTACAGGGCGTGGAAGTACAAAGGAAAAGAAACAGTTTGTACGCATCGCACGCGACTCGCTCTATGAAACCCAGAATTGGCTTCGTCAAGCATATAAGCGTCAACTCCTTACGCCGGAAGATATTGACCAGTTGAAACCCCTGACGGATGCGCTGCCGCCAATGCTAAACGCCTACTTGCGATCAATCCAGTAGCCCACCAAAAGCGAGCAACGCGAGCGTACGAATCACGAACTACGAACCACGATGATAGCCCGATACACCCGGCCTGAGATGGCTACACTTTGGAGTGAGCACGCACAGTTTCAGGCGTGGCTCGATGTTGAACTGGCAGCGTGTGCAGCATGGTCGGAATTGGGCGTGATTCCCAAGGAAGACGTGGAGAAGCTGTACGCCAACGCAACGTTCGATATTGATCGTATCCACGAGATTGAGGAGAAGACGCGGCACGATGTGGTGGCGTTTACGCGGGCCGTCAGCGAAAGCCTCGGCGAAGAGCGCAAATGGGTGCATTATGGGCTAACGTCATCGGACGTGGTCGATACGGCATGGTCGGTGCGGCTGAAGAAAGCGAATGAACTGCTGCTCGAAAAGCTAGACCGTATGCTCGACGTGCTCGCGACCAAGGCGAAGGCGCACAAGCACACGCTCATGATGGGGCGGACGCACGGCGTCCATGCCGAGCCGACCACATTTGGCCTCAAGCTGGCACTCTACTACGCCGAGATGCAGCGTAACCGCGCCCGCTTTGTAGATGCTGCCGAAGGGATCCGTGTCGGCAAGATTTCGGGCTCTGTTGGGACGTTTGCGCACACGCCGCCTGAGGTGGAACGCATCACATGCGAGCGCCTTGGTTTGGAGCCCGCGCCCATCTCGACGCAGGTACTCCAGCGCGACCGCCACGCCCACTATTTGGCGACCTTGGCGCTTATTGGGGCGACGCTGGAGAAGATGGCCGTGGAAGTGCGCGGTTTGCAAAAAAGCGAGGTGCGCGAGGTCGAAGAAGCCTTCCGCAAGGGGCAGAAAGGCTCGTCGTCGATGCCCCACAAGCGCAACCCGATTGGCTCGGAGAACATTACGGGTGCGGCGAGAATGCTACGCGGCTACATGGTCAGTGGCTACGAGAACGTCGCTCTCTGGCACGAGCGCGACATCTCGCACTCCTCCGTCGAGCGCGTCATCCTCCCCGATGCCACGACGATCCTCCATTACGCCCTGCATCGCTACGCCAACCTCATCGAAAACCTCGTCGTGTACGAGGACAACATGCGGGCAAACATGGAGAAGACCTTCGGCCTCTACAACAGTCAGCGCGTCCTCTACAAGCTCATCGACCAGAGCGAGCTCAGCCGCGAAGCCGCCTACGACCTCGTCCAGCCCTACGCCATGCAAGCGTGGACCGAGAAGCGCTCCTTCAAAGCCATCCTGCTCGAAGCCGACAACATTCGCGCCATCCTAAGCGAAGCCGATCTCGACGAAGCCTTCGACCCCACGTATCACCTCCAGCACGTCGATACCATCTTCGAGCGCGTGGGATTGGGATGAGCGCTGTTATCATTTAAGCAGCACCATGCGCCGGGCCGAGATTCTACCGCCCGCTTCCAAGCGGTAAAGGTAGACTCCGCTCGCTAGATCCGACGCATCCCACGATACTGTGTGCCAACCAGCAGGGTACACGCCATCAGCGAGGACGGCCACCTCTTGGCCCAGCAGATTGTACACCCGCAGCGTGGCTCGGCCTGCTTGAGGCAGACCAAAGCGGAACGTCGTCACTGGGTTGAACGGGTTGGGGTAGTTCTGCGCCAACTCGAAGTCGGTGGGGATGGCGTCAGACTCGGTCCTAGTCGGGCCGCCTTCGACTGTGAACGTCCACGTGTCGGACCACCTCCCAATATTGCCGGTGCGCCAATAGTAGGTCTCGCCAGCGATGAGCCCCGTAACAGTAGCAGACGAGCCCGTTGGCTTGGCTTCGAAGACCAGTTCCGTAAAGTTGGGATCGCGGGCAACCTGCGCATCTGTTGCGGACCCATGCCACCAAAGAGTCATGGTTGCGGCAAGATCCGTAGCACTATTGGTGGGTGCTGAGAGAATGGGCGTGACAAGGTCACGTGTAGTGATGCGGAAGGTCGTGCCCACCTCGGGTAGTTCTTGGTCGTAGACACCTTGGGTTATGTCGCCGCCGTTCCAATTCACAAGCACGACCCGTCCCATAGTCTCGGCCGGGCTCTCCACGCCAAAGAAGGCGTCCTGCGATGCAGCTTCGGGGAATCCGCTTGCACCCACGGGTAGGCCTAAGGCGGCGGCTTCCCAAGCTGCATAGCCACCCTCGCCCGGCGTCATATTGGCAGGAAGTCGCCATGTGACCCAGTCCGTTTGGGGATCATTTGCAGCCCCGGATGTAGGGTGATCGAGGTCACGCAGTCCCCAACCATTGTTTCCAGAATCGCTCACATAGGGGATAAGACGCACGTCGTCACTGGAATTATCCGGCGTCTTGGTGCCGATGCGCCACAGTTCGAACGGTACAGGGATGACGGTATGCGGCGCCGTGTAGGCGTTCCAAGCGAGGCAGCCCGGCTGGACGATGTTGGCTGTATAGGCTGCAAGGCAGCGCTCGGTGAACCGCCACTCGAAATCATACGGCATCACATTTTCCCAGCCACCAGCTTCTAAGACAGAACGCCGGAAGAAGTCTTCGTAAGTAGAAGGTGCACCATCTGCGGCGTCGGTGTGGATGATCCACGCACCTTCCCCCACTTGCTGGTCACTGCTAGGGCGCCCAGTGCCGGGGAATCCCTCCCAATCAGCCGCGGCTCCATCAGGCGGGTCGAGCGGACCATTGGCGTTCGCCACAACCGTGAAGTCGGCAAACCCGACGCTGGAGAGGTCATGCTCGACATCCGAGGTCGTAAAGGTGTAGACTGGCGACCATGCTGCGCCCGGACCTGCTGCGCTGAACGGCAGCACCCGCCAGTAGTATCGTTGATTCGCCGCGAAGTCGCCTAAATACATCTGTTCACTGAGTTCAAGCGTGGTGACACGGCCAATTGCTTCAGGGTCGCCTTGATCGTACTGCTCAAAGATGGGCTCGGTGGCCCACTGGAGGTAGTAGTTGGTGGCTTCTGCGACGGGATGCCAGTGCAGCGTGGTGTTCGTCGGCTGGGCGTTCGCGCCGTAGCCGGGCGCAGCAAGCAAGACCGCTTCTGTGGGTGCGGTGCCAGCGACTGGCGCCCCGAACGCCGTCGTTGGGAAGGGCTCATCGAATACAGGTGAGGCGAGCAGTCGGGTGATCGAGTCGAGGTGATCGCTCCCGCGCGCCCAGACCATCGCGATGGCAACTTCCTGTTCTTCGCCCGGATCCATGCTGAAGGGCCCCATCGACGCCACAAAGCGTCGATCCCAAGGCTGTGATTCGGTGCCAGCACTGTCTAGGTTCACTTCGGACCAGTACGCTCCTGCAGCCGGATTGCCGGTGAGCATG
>CAYYHN010000125.1:0-9056 GCA_964471245.1 uncultured Rhodothermaceae bacterium
ACCACCTTCAAAGCCACCGCCTCCGCCACCACGGTCTTGCCGCGGCATACGGCGGTCGAGTTCGATGCTGCGTTCCCAAGCCAGCACTGCCGAAGCCGTTGAGAGCGGCAGCCTCTCGCTCGAAGACCCGATGCTGCAAGTTGCCGCCGCGATGATGCCGCGTTATGCCGAATTCCGAAGCGCCAGCGCGAGTCTGGGGGCGCAAGAACGCGAACTCGCAGCTACGCTGGGGCGGGCCCGGTTTGAAGTCTACGGCACCCAAGTACCGCCCGATGCCACCTTCTCGCCGCGCATCACCGACGGTATCGTGAAAGGATACAATTACAACGGGACACAAGCACCGCCGTATACCACGTTCTACGGCCTCTACGACCACGCCAACTCCTACCCAAGTAGCCAAGAATGGACGTTGCCCGAGCGCTGGCAAACACCGAATCCAGAACTGAACATGGCTACACCGCTCAACTTCGTTTCCACCGCCGATACCATCGGAGGCAACTCCGGCTCGCCAGTCGTTACGCCTGCGCTTGAGTTGGTTGGTTTGAACTTCGACCGCAATATCGAAGGACTATCGCGCGATTACATCTACCTGCCAGAGCAAGGCCGCCATATCTCAGTCGATGTGCGTGCGATTCAGGAATCGCTGCGAGTTATGTACGGCGGCGAAAGGCTCTTGCAAGAATTGCGAGGTGAATAGGTATGTCGTGTGCAGCCGGTGGAACTCGATGTGATTCACCGGCTGCACCGTTCCGCTACCCGTCAACGATGTCGCCGGGCTCATTCCGCTTTTGGGTATAGAGGAAGAACGAATAGCCTACAGGTATTAATGCCATCACCATCACGAACGCCCCGAAAACAATCGAGAGGACCTCACCTTTGATTAAGCTAAGCAGGACCAACAGGACAAGGCTTCCTGCCACCCAAATCTTGGACGCAAGCCGGTGCGTTTGCCGCCAAATGTCGGGGTCTTCGAGCGTCCAAGGTGTACGAATGCCGAAGAAGTAGTTGGGCTGAATCGAACTCATGTAGTTGCCTAACACGAGCAAGAGAAGCGTCACCGAGAAGTAGATGATGTAGCTGAGGTCAAATGCAAACCCCATCGCAGCAAGCACGGTGATGATGAACACCACGTTCATGAACAGCGGCATAAAGAAGCGGACCGCCTTGAAGGCCTTCTCGTTCGCCATCGCCCCTGCTTTGGGGTCGTATTTCGGGAGCACGAGTAATAAAAGGTACAGTCCAATGTTGATGACCGGAATGAGGAACAAGCCAAACGCTTTGGAACTGTAGTCATCGGGTTCGCCGCGACTATTCCAGTGCGTGGGAATTTCATCGGGGAGGGTACCCCACACAAAGGGGATGATGACGAAGGGGAGGGCTAGCATGAGGAGTGAAGCCCAATTCTCACGGACGTGGTTTTGCAGGTTCATGGTCTTCTTGCGGGTTGGCTTCGTGCATAAGGTCGAGCATCCATGCGATGGTTTCTTCGAGCACCGTCGTCTGGAGCGTGTAGCGGATAAATTGCCCCTCGCGGCGGCTCGTCACCAAGTCGGCTCGCTTCAAGAGGTCGAGGTGGTGCGAGATGCTGGGCTTGCTGATGGCAAAGTGCTCAGCGATCTCGCCCGCAGTTATCGGGCCATCACGCAGCAACTCCAAGATGGCGCGCCGCGTCCGGTCGTTCAGTGCCTTAAATATCGCGTTCATTTGGATGTTTAGATAATTGTCTAAATACTACGTGGGAGGCTGGGCTGGAGTTTCATCGTGGTTGCAACCAAGGCGCGATTTACGTGTTCGACGCGCATCGGAAGGGAAAATACAGTACATCTATGCACTTGGATCATCTTATTGTAGCTGCAAAAGATCTCGATGCTGGTATTGCTTGGGTGGAGTCCAGCCTCGGCGTTGCTATGGTGAAAGGCGGTAAACACCCCAAGATGGGAACGCACAACTACGTATTGCGCATCGGCCCGTCGGTTTATCTTGAGGTAATCAGCATCGACCCTGAAGCGCCAGCCCCCAAGCGGCCGCGTTGGTTCGGCTTGAGCGATCCTGCTGTCTTACGTGATCTCGACAGACAGCCTCGCTTGCTCACATGGGCCGTACGAACGGATTCGCTGAACTCCACACTAGACCAACAGCCCGGTATCTATGGCGAAGCTGTCTCGATGTCTCGCGGTGCCTACGCATGGACCATCTCCATTCGCCCCGACGGAAGTCTGCCCGCAGGTGGCTTTTTGCCGACGTTGTTATCATGGGAGCAGGGTGGGCACCCAACAGCGCACATGCCAGATGCAAACTGTACGCTTCAGCACCTCACCCTGCATCACCCCAATGGCGAGTGGTTGCAGGGCCAGTTTAAGCATCATGGTGCAGCTTCTTTGGTGCAGGTCAAGCAGCTTGCACCAAACGAAATCCCCTATTTGTCCGCAACGATTAAAACGCCAATAGGCCTACGTACGCTACGATAACCAACGCGTCTAATTATCGTCGCGCTTGCGGAGGAGGCGATACACTGTGGAGCGGGTAATCCCAAGTTTAAGCGAAGCCTTGTTGATGTTGCCTCCGCAAAGCTCGTATGCGTGCTCAACCGCCATAATCTTGAGGTCTTCCAGTGGAACAATATCGTCGGCGGATTGCTGACTATGAATACGTGCGATTGGATCCGCTGGGTGCGAGGAAGGTTCGAGGGTTTGCTCGTGGAAAGGTGCGCTAGTTTTGGCTTGTGGGGTGCTGGGAGACGTGGACTGCCCTGAGCTATTCGCTGCTTGGAGCATTTGGCTCGCAGGCAGCACAAGGTCATCCGGTTCGATGTGCTCCTGTTCTGATATCAGCAACGCGCGTTCCACGGCGTTTTTCAGCTCGCGTACATTGCCCGGCCAAGAGTAGCTGATTAGGAAGCTCTTGGAGGCTGGAGAGAAGGGGCGTGGTTCTAAGCCGTGCTTCTTGCTGAAAGCATCACGGAAGTGCTCAGCAAGGAGAAACACGTCTTGTGTACGTTCGCGGAGCGGTGGGACCTGAATTGGGTACTGCATCAGGCGGTAGTACAGATCCTCGCGGAAGGTGCCTGCCTGAATCATGGATGGAATGTCCTTGTTCGTAGCGCAAAGGACGCGCACATCCACGCGAATCGTCTCAGCGCTGCCAACGCGCTGCAGTTCTTGGTTCTGAAGGACGCGCAACAGTTTAGCCTGCAAACTGAGGTCAAGTTCGCCAATTTCGTCGAGGAAGATCGTACCACCGTCCGCTTGTTCGAACTTGCCGAGGCGACGCGCATGGGCTCCGGTGAATGCGCCTTTTTCATGCCCGAAGAACTCGCTCTCCATGAGGTCGCGCGGGATGGCGGCGCAGTTTACAATGACGAACGCACCGTGCCTACGGGTCGAGTTGTAGTGAATGGCTTGTGCGATGTGCTCTTTGCCCGTCCCGCTTTCCCCAAGAATGGCTACGGCCAAGTCGCCGCGAAGTGTTTTCTGGATCAGCTGATAGACGCGCAGCATCGCCGGACTCTCACCAATGATGCCGTGGAAGCCTTGCGGACTCGGCATCTGCGATTGCAACGCAGAGACCTGTCGTGAAAGGCGGACACGTTCGGAAATGGTTGAGGCCGTCGAGCGAATCTTTACTGTGTCATCGTGCCCCTTCGTGACGTAGTCGAAAGCGCCCAGTTTGATGGCTTCCAGCGCGACTTGAACAGCTGTCTGCGCCGATACCATTACGATCGGCACGTGGGGAAGCCGCTCCTTGATTTGCCGCAGCGCCTCGATACCTCCCATGCCCGGCATCGAGACATCTAAATAAATGAGATCGGGTTGCTCGCTAAGATGCGCAAGTGCGTCCTCGCCGGTGCCAAAGAGCCGTAGCACATGGTTGCCCATACGCTGAAGCTGATAGCGTAGCAAGGCCGCATAATCAGGATCATCATCTACGATAAAAATGCGGAGGCGAAGGGAGGAAGATACCAATGAACGAAGCGGGGTTGGATGGCGAAGGGGTGGTGCCCGTGAGGAGCAAGCTACGAAGCTTCATCCTGTGCGGAGGGGCGCTGGAGTCGAAGGCGGAAGCAGCTTCCTCCCTCTGGCCGGGGAATGTACGTAATGGAGCCGCCCCAATCTTCCACGGTAATACGGCAAAAGTATAAACCCAATCCAACTTGCCCGTTGTTGATTTCTCCCTGCGCGAACTTATTGAAGAGCGACGGCACGAGGTCTGGCGCAACGCCCGGCCCATCATCGAGCACGTCGAGGATCGCGTGGTGATCGCTTGCGAGGAGACGTAGCTGGACGCTACCATCTTCCGGCGAATACCGGATGGCGTTATCGATCAGGTTAAACAGCACCCGTTCGAGCTTGGTGGCTTCGGCGATGACGGGGAGTCGCTGCAAGTAACCACGCATCATGTGTAGTTCCACGCCATTGGCATCGGCCACAGGCTGGACGAGGGTCACCACATCATGCGCAATCGAGGCCAGATCCGGTGCATGATTGCCTTGGCTGAGAGCGGGGAGCAGCGGTTGCGTATTTCGTGTGTACGAATGGAGCACATGTTGAATCTGCTCGCGCATCTTGTCGACTTGGTTCTGGGCAATCCGGAAAAGTGGTTCACCTTCTTGGTCGATGAGCTGGTCCTCATGCAGCAACGAAAGGCTGGCTCGGATGCCCGCGAGCGGGGTCGATAGATCGTGCACGATGCAGTGCAGCAGCAACTCGCGCTTGTTGATTTCTTTAATCAATCGATGCAATTCGAGCCCTTGGCTGCGGCTTTCTTGCAAAATTTGGCGCAGGCGATCGGGTGGCGTCTCGGCAAACTTCAACAAGAGCAAGGGCGTGCCAGTAGAAACCAAGGCTACGGCCTGTAGCAGCAGTTCACTGCCATCTGGGAGGCTTTCCGTCCACGGATTAGATGTCAGCGGAGTATCTTGCTCATTAGCCTGCGTCCAAAACGCCTCCGCATCATACGCAATAAAGTGATCGAGATACGTGAGGTGTTCGCTGGGTTGCAATCCAGAGGCATTGGCCTGCAGACCCGGCCAGACGGAACGTAACCAAGCTGGCGGTGTGCCTTCCAACGTAAACCGCCCGTTGGTTTGACGTGAAAAGACTGCAACGTTAAGTCTAGTAACGAGCTTTAGGGTATCAGGAGCCTCTAACATGACACGTCGGATAGGATTGCGACGTTGAACAAGGAGCACACGAACGGTGGGGTGTGCACTTAAACAGGCAGTCCGATTAACTGCTTGCCTAATGATGTAAAGGCTTCTTCAACTCCCGTTCCGCTTTTCGCACTGGTCTTGATGACGGACCAACCTGCTTGGTCCAAGCGCGCAAGGTCTTCTGCACTAAAATCCCACTGATCGACGAGGTCTGCTTTGTTAAGAAGCAAGATAAAGGGCAAGCTACCATACTTTTCGACGATGCGTTGCTGAAGGTCCAGCACATGGTTCATTGTTGCTTTTCGGGTGCCATCTACCACCAGTAGGTACCCGGCCATGCCACGTAAGTAATTCATGGACAGCTTCTGAAAACGATCCTCACCGTTCAAGTCCCAAATCAACAATTCTAGCCCAGAATCGCCGATATTGATGGCTTTCTTGTCGATCTTTACGCCAATGGTCGTTAAGTATTGCTCGGAAAAGATACCTTGTACAAACTGTTTGACGAGGCTCGTCTTACCGACTGCCGACGTCCCAATCATGCAAATCTTTTTGCGAATCATAGCAAGAAGGTTGGAAGAGCTAAACGTGGTGGGTTGTTAACGGGAAATTAGCTGTCAAGCTCTTAATTACAAGTCGTTGAGTAAAGCTTGGGGAAGCGCATCGCGTGTAGGAATATAAGGCATGCTGCCAGCGTGTGTTTTATGATCATACAAAAATATGTGTTCTAATCATACACCAAGCAGATGGTCAAATGGCATCCGGAAATCGTAGACTGTCACCAGAATTATGAATTGGAACGTTTTATAGGGTGATGTTGCGATGGTGTGGCATCATACCCAAACTTAAGTTGAGCACAAGGTATGTGGGATTGTTTGGTGAGTTGGATTGGGAAAAGCACTGCAAAGCGACTTTCCTAACGTTCTACCGTGCCAAGCAGTCTTTATGCCACACAACCTGAGTTATATTAAGCCAGTTATCTTGGACAATGCGTCCGTGTGGACATATTGCATACAGGAGTGTTCGACCAATTGACTAATCTTTAAGAACATCGTCTTATGGGCACAAATACGAATGCAGCGGGTGAGCCAGCCACGACCCACGACGCCTTGCACGCTGCTGCAAATATGGCGACGGGAGAAAACAACAACCTTGATAAGGTTCGGTCGATCCTCTTCGGTGCGCAAGTACGCGAGACAGACAAGCGATTTTCGCGCTTGGAACAAAGCATGGCGCAGGATATGAGCACACTGCGTGACGCGATGCAGCGCCGGATGGATGACTTGGAAGCGTTTATGCGTGACGAATTTGCTGCATTGAATAAGCGCTTGCTCTCCGAACAGCGTAGCCGAGAAGACGCCGTAGAAGACCTTACCTCTGAGCTGAAAGCCCAGGTAAAAGTGGCGCGACAGGCACGTAGCTCGATGGAGGAACAGTTCGCCGAAGCTGAAAGGGGCGTGCGCGAGCGGCTGTTGAAGCAGGCCCGTGACCTTTCTGGAGCGATGGACCAACGGTTCGATGCGCTTACAGCAGCCATGCGCGATGGGCAAGACCAACTTCGCGATGACAAGACGGATCGCACGGCTCTCGCCGATTTGTTCGAAGAGGTGGCCTCGCGGCTGCGTGGCGAGTTTGAGTTGCCACTAGATCAGTAAGGTGTGCACAACTCTATAGTACCTTCTTGGTGATTGCGTGACGTGTCAGCAAAAGCTTCCTTTCTATGCCCGAGCCTACGGACAAGACAGTTGAAGGCGGTGGTCGTATTCGGATCAATCGTGTAGTACCGGGCGATACGCGTCCGGTGTGGGTGCCTTTGGAGTCCGCTACGGCTGAAGATGCAGAGCGGGACATGGAAACGCTCCGCCATCTGTTGGTTGGTCCGACACAGGCTGAAATTCGGGCCGTTGATCAGAAGATTGAGCACCTTGGGAAGTACCCACTCGGCCCGGAAGCGGTAGCCTATGTGCTCCCCGAGGCTATCGTGCAGCGGCTGGGTGAGGACGCACAACTGACGCATGCCCTGTCTCCGGCGATCGAAGAAACGCTTCGGGTATCGATACAAACCAACCCGAAGCCGATGGCCGATGCCATCTTCCCGATCATCGGTCCTGCGATCCGGAAAAGCATATCTGAGGCGCTGCGCGGGTTGTTTGAATCTGTCAATCGTTCCGTTGAAAACAGCCTCTCGGTGCAGAGCATTCGGTGGCGGATCGAGGCGGCACGTTCGGGGAAGTCGTTTGGCGAAGTGGTGCTCAGTCACACGCTCGTCTACCGCGTGGAGCAGCTGTTCCTCATCGACCGCGACACGGGCCTACCTATTCGGCACGTGACGGCCGAAGCCGTAGAAGCGCAAGACGGCGCACTCGTTTCGGGGATGCTAACGGCTATTCAGGACTTCGTCCAAAGCTCGTTTGGTGCTGGGGAAGATGAAGTCTTGGACGCCATGCAGATGGGCGACCTGACCGTCTGGATTGAGGAAGGTCCGAAGGCGCTCGTCGCCGCCGTCATTCGTGGGATTCCTGAGCCGGGACTGCGCACGACCTTACGCGAACTGATTGAGTCGTTCCATCTCCGCTATGCCCGCCATCTTGACACGTTCGATGGGGATACGACGCCATTTGAGAGTGCAGAAGAGTTACTCCAACTCGGTTTGCAAGCCCAATTTAGTGAGGCCGCGCAAGCAAAGTCACGTCGGCGGCAGTATGCCATGATGGCGGCCATCGGTGTGCTCCTTGTGGGTTGGCTCGCCTTCAGCATTTGGGACAACCTTCGGTGGAATCGCTACTTAAGCCTTCTCGAAGCTGAGCCGGGCATTGTCATCACCGAAGAAGGGCGTAAGCGTGGGCTCTGGCACGTCCAAGGATTGCGCGATCCGCTCGCCGTGCATCCAGACTCGGTGCTCAACGAAACCAGCTTGCGACCAGCCAACGTGCGCAGCGATTGGGAGCCGTATCAAGCTTTGGTGCCCGAACTCATCGTGTCGCGTGCTACCATGCTGTTGCAGCCGCCCGAAGCCGTGCAGTTTGCTCTTGATGGCAATACCTTGGTGGCTTCTGGGGAGGCCTCCGTGGCGTGGTTGGCTCAACTGCGCCAGCAAGCGCGGTTCGTGCCCGGCGTGTACGATCTGAACACCACAGCGCTCAATTTGGAAGAAGCGGCTGCCTTGCGCGCACTCGCCCAGCAACTCGAACAAGAGGCCTTAATTTTCCGCGCCGGTTCAACCCAACTTGTACCAGCGAGCCAAGTTTTTCTTGATGAGTTGGTTGCCCAAGTGCTCGAAGTGCAGGCACTCAAATCCATTACCGAGCAGGATGTACGATTGCGAGTGCTCGGCTACGCAAGTTCAGAAGGGAGCGTAGCCCTGAATCAGCGGATCAGTACTCAACGTGCTGAGCTAATCCGCGATCGCCTTGTGGCGAGTGGCATCGAGGCCGATTTGGTAGAAGCTATTGGCACGGGCGAGCCGTTGACGGGACGTATCGGTGTGTCCTCCGAAGAGCGCGCGCAAAACCGTGGGGTGCGGATTGAAGTGGAGATCAGCAACGAGCGTTGACCTCAGGAAAAACGCCACAAGACGCTGATGCGAAAGGCATCCCCGCTCGGAAATATGTGGAGTGATGCGCGGCGTTGCTGATAGTTTGGAGTCGTGCCTTGATGGCGACGTGTGAGCCATCGCCCAGTGGCAAAGCCCAGTGCGGCCCCAGCCACCATGTCCGATCCCCAATGCTTTTCACCAATGATGCGCGCCACAAACACGCCACTAAAGGCAACACTACCCACAGCCAATACGGCAGGGTGTCGGTAGTACATCATCCATGGGGTGACGATTGCAGCTATGGCTGTGGCATGGCCGGAGGGGAACGAGGCGTTGCTCAGGCTTGGATCGAAGCGGAAGGGATTGGTGTCT
>CAYYHN010000126.1:0-9040 GCA_964471245.1 uncultured Rhodothermaceae bacterium
AGGCCGTACTCGGCAGGGTCGAGTTCCGGGTGGTATTCCCAGTTGTGGCCGAGCGGGTTCACATCGGCTTGCAAGTGACCACGGACGCGGTGGGCGCGGATAAGTTGGAGCACACGCGCCTGCTTCTGGACCATGTCCATCTCGTTGCGCTCACCACCCATGCGGGGCGTGTTGTCGAGCGTCAGGCGGTACGGCTGGTACGGGATGCCGAGGTCGCGGAAGACGTCATCGTAGAATCCATGCTCACCGCGCAGCAATTCCTCAACGTATTTCAGGAACGCACCGCTCTCCGCCCCTTGGATGACCCGGTGGTCATAGGTCGACGTGATCGTCATGACCTGCGACACGCCCGTCTTGCCCATCACGTCCGGCGCGAAGGCGTAGTACTCAGGCGGGTAGCCAATGGCTCCGACGCCGATGATGACGCCTTGCCCGGCCATCAGGCGCGGCACACTCAGCACCGTCCCGATCATGCCGGGGTTGGTTAGCGAGACGTTGGTGCCTTGGAAGTCGGCAATCTCCAGCGTGTTCTTGCGGGCGCGCTTGACGAGGTCGTTGTAGTACCCGAGGAACTGCGCGAAGTTGAGCGTATCGGCGGCCTTCACGTTGGGTACAAGCAGCGTCCGCTTGCCACGCCGTTCCACATCGATGGCGAGGCCCATGTTGACGTGTTCCGGCACGATGTGGAACGACTTCTTGCCTTCGCGGCGGAAAGTCGTCTTCATGTTCGGATACACCTTCAGCGACTGCACGAGGGCATGCGCAATCAGGTGCGTGAACGACACTTTGTAGCCGCCCCGGCTCTTCTGGTAGTCGTTGATCAGCTTACGGTTCTCGAACAGCAGCTTCACCGGAATCGTCCGGACTGAGGTTGCCGTCGGTACGCCGAGGCTGTCCTCCATGTTGTCGGCCACACGGGCTGAGGCACCACGCAGCGGCTTCTTCTCGACGCCATCGGGAAGGGGCGGTAGGGGTTTGGCGGCAGGTACGGCGCCGTCGCCGCGTTCGCGCGCCGTCGGCTCGGGGGCGGCTGGCGCTGCGGGCGTGGGCAGTGGCATCGCGGGGACGGGCTCGGCCGTCGGCTGGACTTGGCGTGCCTGCGTCACGGCCTGAAACGATTCGCTAGGCTTGTAGCCCTCAAAGAACTCGCGCCAGCTTTCGCCTACGCTATTGGGGTCGGCTAAATACTGACGGTATAGCTCTTCGATGTAGCCCGTGTTGAATCCGATCATACTGATCTGTTGTTTGTAAAGAGTCTGATGTAGATGCGTCTACGGCTAACGCAGACCCGTTTCGAAGGATTCGCTTGCCCAAAAGTACGGCTGTTGATTTTGGGTCAAGGATGACCTCGCACGTTGCGTCGCCTATGCATCAGGACGTGACATGAAACATACGGACTGCAAATTACATGCTAAGGTCTGCGCTGGCACTACTAAACTGCTTGCAAAGTAAGAAGTCTGCTGCACTTTCGTTGCCTCTCACTCGTATCTACGCTGTTTTCGGTCGGGTAGAAACGTGCTAAAGTTCGCGCCCGAACGGATTCCTGCGTACCTTAACGTATCAATAGTGTGTTTGCGCTTGCATTGTACCGTTAACGGAGACGCATCATGCACATAGAGCAGTACTACTATTCCGAAGAGAATCAGTGGATGTTAGTCGGTGACGCCAAACTAAACGGCCGCGCCGATGTCGTGTTGACCTTTGGCAATCGCTATTTGGTCGAGCAACCGCGCTTCTACGAAGACTTACGGCGCATGTACCCCGAAGGGCACATCATCATGGGGTCAACCTCAGGTGAGATTGTGGGTACCGAAGTGAGCGAGCAGCGCATTGTAGCCACAGCAATTCGCTTTGAGCGGACGCAGCTACGTGTGGCGCACATTGATGTCCGCAGTGTAGCGGACAGCTACACCGCCGGGGCGACCTTGGCACAAGCACTAAACGACGCCAAGCTGGCGCATGTTTTTGTCGTCTCGGATGGGCAAGATGTAAACGGCACTGCGCTGGCACGAGGCTTCAACGACAATCTCCCGACAGGCACATTGCTTACAGGTGGCTTGGCTGGCGATGGACCGCGCTTCGAGAAAACGGTGGTCGGCTTCGATGCTGCTCCAACCGAAGGCCAGATCGTTGCACTTGGGTTCTATGGTGATCACCTTCAAGTTGGCTTCGGTTCTTCGGGTGGTTGGGCTCCGTTTGGCCCCATGCGCAAGATCACGCGCTCCGACGCCAATATTCTCTACGAAGTCGATGGAAAATCAGCGCTAGACCTCTACAAGAAGTACCTCGGCGAACAGGCGGAACTGCTACCGAGCGCCGCGCTGCGCTTCCCGCTCTGCATCACCAACGCCGATCGCCAGCGCACGTTGGTGCGCACCATCTTGTCGATTGACGAGGAAACGCAGGGGATGATCTTTGCTGGCGACGTACCTGAAGGTGCGCACGTTCGCTTCATGCGGGCCTCCTATCAAGACTTGGTTGATGGCGCGGAGCATGCCGCCGAACAAAGCCTATGGACAGGCATCGAAGATCCCGACTTGGCTTTGTGTGTCAGTTGCGTTGGGCGAAAAATAGTCTTAGGACAACGTGCTGAGGAGGAAACGGAAATCGTTCGAGAGGCGTTAGGAGGCGCACCTGTCATCGCGGGGTTCTATTCGTACGGCGAACTAGCCCCCCCCGAATCTGCCGAATTGTGTGAACTGCATAACCAAACCATGACGATCACTGTCATGAAGGAGTTGGTATGATCTCCCACCGCCTCCTGAAGCGCCAAGTCAAGAAAATACTGGGTCCAGATGCCGTTCTGAGGCCCGAGATGGAGGCACTTCTAGCTGCTGTCAATGCCACGTATGAGCAACACGACGCCGACCGCAAGTTGCTGCAACGTTCGATGGACCTGAGTTCGGTCGAGTTCATGGAATTGAACGAGCAATTGGCCGAAGAAGTCCGCACGCACAAGATTGTACTGGACCATCTGAAAGCTTCAATTCAGGCTTTAGGTTTAGGCGCACTCCAAGGCGACCTACCCGATGAAGATGTAACCTCGCTTTCGAGCATTTTGGAAGAGCAAATCAACCTACGTAACCAAGCAGAGCAGCGGTTACGTGAGAGCGAGGAAGGCTTACGTTCGATTGTAGAGAGTGTTGAGGAATATGCCATCTATACGCTCGATTTAGGCGGGCGCATCACACGGTGGAATAGTGCAGCAACACGGATCTATGGATATGCACGGGATGATGTACAAGGGCGGCATGCCGAGTTTCTGCTGACGCCACATGACCAAGCCGCAGGTCGTTTCAACGAGTTGCTGCAGGAAGCAGCGACGTATGGTCGTGCAGAGATCCAAGAATGGCGCGTACGTAAAGACGGCTCCGTTTTTTGGGCCGATGTGACGTTGACGGCATTGCATGATGTAGATGAGTCCGCGAATGGGTTTGTGCAAATTACCCGCGATGCAACAGCACGGAAGCAGGCCCAAGAGTCGCTTCAGCAGGCGAAAGAAGACGCGGAAGCAGCAAGCCGTGCCAAGAGCGACTTTCTGGCCAACATGAGCCATGAGATTCGGACACCCATGAACGCCGTTATCGGGATGACAAGCCTGTTGCTTGATACGGACCTAAGTCCAGAGCAAGAAGAGTTCGTCCAGATTATTCGTACTGGAGGCGAGACCTTACTCAGCGTCATCAACGATATCCTCGATTTCTCGAAGATTGAAGCTGGGATGCTGGAATTGGAGGCTCAGCCTTTCGACGTTCAAGCGTGTATCGAGGATACACTGGACCTATTTATGCTGCGCGCCAAGCGCCAAGGCATCGACCTCGCGTATTATGCCGATGCGCAGGCACCTGAGTGGGTTGTGGGAGACATTACGCGGGTACGCCAAGTTCTCGTCAACCTTGTCAGCAACGCCGTCAAGTTCACCAAGGAAGGCGGCGTGACCATCTCGGTATCAAGTGAGCAAGCATCGGGCGAGGGGGTGCTGCTGCACTTTGCGATTAAAGATACTGGCATTGGCATCGCCAAAGACCGGATGAAACGTTTGTTCAAGTCGTTCTCTCAGGTTGATTCCTCTACTACGCGCAAATACGGCGGCACGGGACTTGGCCTCGCAATCAGCAAGCGGCTGACGGAATTGATGGGGGGGCGCATTTGGGTCGAGAGCGAACTAGGCGTTGGTACGACGTTCCATTTCACGGTACGCGTCGAGGCTCATACCACTGTTGAGGTACCAGCATCGAACATAGGGCTGCAAAAGCGGCGCGTACTAATCGTCGATGAACACGCAATCCTTCGTGATGCTTTGTGCAAGCAAGTCACGCAGTGGGGCATGGAGGTTCAAGCCTTTGAACGGAGTGCAGACGCCCTACGTATGCTTGTACAGCCCAATGGGTCGCCTTTCGATGTAGCTATCTTTGGCGGCCAGATGGCTCAAATGAATGGCCTTATGCTTGCCGTATCCGTTCACACAATTGCGGCGTACGCCACCTTGCCGGTTGTGCTGCTGGGTGCTGCGACGGATTGGCAGCAACAAACGTACCTTGCCGCTACCAATGTGACTGCATATGTACAAAAGCCAGTGCGACAGCGCCAACTGCATCAAGCACTTGTTCGGGCGCTCAGCGGTTCCACTCCAGCGGGGGCGGTCACCCCGCGTCGTACGAATCACATTGACCATGCACTGGCTGAGGCCTTGCCGTTGCGCATCTTGCTAGCCGAGGACAATCTGATTAACCAAAAAGTAGCGTTGCATACCTTGGAACGCCTTGGCTACCGCGCCGATGCCGTGGCTAACGGCCAAGAAGCAATTTATGCATTGCAGCAACGTCCGTACGATGTGGTGTTGATGGATGTGCAGATGCCGGAGATGGATGGCATAGAAGCCACGCGTCGTATCCGCGCCCATTTCCCAGTCGATCGCCAGCCCCGCATCGTTGCGATGACGGCGAATGTCATGCAACAGGATCGGCAAGTCTGTTTCAAAGCGGGCATGGACGACTTTATCAGCAAGCCTGTTCACATCTCGGTGCTCGTCGAGGCGCTACGGCGCGCCGGGACTTCTGCCCACTAGGCCACGGTTTTCGTGCACGGTGCAGGGTGAAATTTTAGACCAATGTGACGCAGTACCATGTTGTAGCGGCTTGAGCCATACAGATTCGCCTTTGTGAAACTACCCATGGCCCTCTTCCATGAGCCGCATACCCCTTATGCTGCGTCAACTTGCTCTTCTGACCTGTCTGCTATTAGCAGTGCTTGGCTGTGAAACGCTCGACTCCGAGACGCTGCGAGGCAATGATGAACTCCACGCTACCTTCGAGGTTACGATCGAGGACGATGGCGTGACTGAGGTGGAGGCAGTTCTGCGTGTCGGCGGCCCGCTTTCCAACGTCACGCTCGACCTCAGCGACGGCGATGAACTTGTGGCCTCCGCCGATCGCACATCCGATGTCTTGCGCCGTAAACGCGTGCTCGGCATGATTTCCTACATTGCTGAACTACCTACGGACCGTGGAGGCACGGACCTCCAAGTTGCCCTGTTTCGCCCTAACGACGTAGATGCCCCTGGCACCTATGTAACGTTGCCGGAGCGCATCGTGGTGCGCCAACCTGAAGCGGGTGATGCGTTTAGCTGGGATGGCGAGTCCATCACCGTTGCTTGGTCACCTTCCCGCCAACCGGGCACCGTGCTACTCGACTTCAACGGTTCCTGTGGCGATTTCGATTTCCACACGACGAAGGAGCTAGAGAGTGACCCCGGCAGGGCTACCTATGCCATCGACGACCTAGTCCCTGCGCACATCCGGGCCGCCGCCAATGGTTGCGGGGTCGACATCTCGCTCACCCGCCGCATCGAAGGCGTAATTGACCGCTCCTACGGCGAAGGTGGGCACATCGTTGCCAAACGCCGCACGGGGACGTTTGTGAGCTTCGTGCCTGGCAGCAGTGCACGCCAAACTGCTACCGCGTCAACACCCGTCCGATGAGCGCGCCGTTCGCTTGGCCATCCTCGACGATGGGTTGGCCACCGAGGAAAACATGGACGATGCCTTCGGGGTACTGGTGCGGGTCGAACGTGTCGGCCCGGTCGCGGAGTTGGGCGAGATCGACGAGGACGAGGTCGGCATGGTAACCAGTGCGAACGAGGCCGCGGTTGGGCAAGCCGATGATCTGGGCGGGCAATGACGTGGCAGAGCGGATGGCGTGTTCTAAGGAGATGACGCCGCGTTCCATCGCGTAGCGGTGCAACTTGCGGGGGAACGTGCCATAGAAGCGCGGATGCACGGGCGGGCCGCCTTGCAGCGCGATGCCACCGTCCGAAATCGTCGCCATCCACGGCTCGCGAGCGTAGGCTTCCACGTCGATTTCCGACATCGAGAAGCCACGCAAGTGCGCGCCGCCGGGCCGGTCGACGTTGCCCTCGCGTTGCAGCACAAACGCCATCTCGACGGCGTCGATACCGCGTGCATCCGCCATCGCTTGCAGGCTTTCCCCGATCAGGGTTGTATCGGGGTGGTTGAGTACAACGATCTTGTCGGCACTGCCGCGCCGCCGGATTTCATGCGCTACGTCACGGCGAATCATGGCGGCAGTATCGGGCTGTGCAAGGGCACGGTCGAGCGCTTGGGCAAAGTCGGGTGCTTCGTACTGGCGAAAGATCCAGCGGGGGAGCAGGACCGTGTTGCCGTCGGTGCCGCTCGTCGTATACGGGTACTGGTCGCCCCAAATCGCCACGCCTCGGTCGCGGGCGGCGTTGATGAGTTGGATCACGGTATGGCTCGTGCCCCAATAGTGCGCCCCTTTGGCCTTCAGGTGTGAGGCTACGACCTTCGCACCGGATTGCTCTCCAATGGCGATGGTCTCCAGCACGGCGTCCATCAGCGTTGGTACGCCAAGGGTGTCTTGTGACGGCCAGTACCACATCGGGTCGGCCCCCTCGCTGCGTTGGTGCGAGATGTAGAAGCCGTCGTACGGTACGAGTTCTCCGACGATGGCCGCGACTTCTTCGGTCGTGCTCCAGCGGCCCGGCGCATACTCGAGGCCTGCCGAGAGGCCCCATGCACCTTCGTCCATTGCTTGGCGCATCAATGTGCGCATTTGGTCCACTTCATCAGGTGTGGCTGCCCGCTGCACGTCGCTGCCCATCACCTGCTGGCGGAGGGTGCCGTGCCCAGCCAGCAGCACCGCATTCACGCCAATGCCAAGTTCCTCAATCTGCGCTTTCTGCGCCGCAATCGGCCAAGGCGAACGTCCATCTTGATTGACTACGACTGTCGTCACGCCCTGCATCACGAGGTTCGGCGCGGCTCGCATGCGCTTGTCTTCGTGGCGCAAGCTGCTCATCCGCCGTGCGCCATCGTCCGCATGCGAGTGCAGGTCGATGAAGCCCGGCAGGATGGCGAGGCCAGTCGCGTCAATCGTGCGCGTCGCTGTTGCATCATCCAGCGTACCCATTGCGATGATCCGCCCATCTCGGATACCGAGGTCAGCATAGAACCACGGGTTGCCGGTCCCGTCGTAGACCTGTCCGCCTTGGATCAGCAGGTCGAACGACTGTGCATGCGCCGGCGTGAGCAATGGGCCAAGGAGCAGGACGAAGGCAAGGTAGCAAGAAAGGCGCATGGATCCTTGAGACGAGGAAACGAAGAGACGAGGAGGGGCAATATATCGCGTTTCAGACAGCCTTTCTTCCATTCGTCGTTTCATCGGCTCGTCGACTCCTACGCGCAGCGCATTCACTTCACGGGCCCCTTTGCCCGTGCTGTTTCTGTCGCTTTATAGATGTGAGCAAGCAGTTCACGGTCGGCAGCGCTGAGGGTACGTTTGCGGCGCTGGTAGACAACTTCGGCAACGGCGACGGCTTTTTGTAGGCGATATGTTGTGTAGCGCGCCTGCGGACTGCCCCACGTGAACGATGGGATGAAGCGTGGATGGAAGCCTGCGCCAAACAGATTGCAGCCCACGCCGACGATGGTCCCGGTGTTGAACATCGTGTTGATGCTGCTCTTGCTGTGGTCACCCATAAACAGGCCGAGGAACGTCTGGTCGGTCTTCTCGAAGCGGCCCGTCTGCGCGTTATAGAGTGGTACGGGGCCGTAGTCGTTGCGTAGGTTCGAGTTGTTCGTGGCGGCCCCGAGGTTGCACCATGCCCCAAGGTAAGCGTGCCCGAGGAAGCCTGCATGCCCCTTGTTTGCGTAGCCGTGCAAAATGCTGGTGTGCACCTCGCCCCCGATCTTACAGACTGGCCCGATGGCGCAGTTGGTGAGGTTGGCCGCGACCTTGACGGTCGTCTTCGCACCAATGGCAACAGGACCACGCAGCACCGCCGTCTCCATCACGGTCGCGCCGAGGCCGATGTAGATGGGGCCATCGGTGGCATTGAGGATCGCGCCGGGGTGGATGGTAGCGCCTTTGCCAAGGTAAATCGGCTCGCCACCGACGAGCACCGCACCTTCGTGGACGGTTGCGCCCGGCCATTCGTAGAAGTTGTAGCCGTGTGCGATGTCTGCAAAGTCTGCCGTGATGTGTGCGCCGATATCCGCAATCAGATCCGACAGGCCCTGCAGCATTGGAATGCCGTCGATGGCTGTGGTTGGAAGATCGGCGAAGGTCTCTGCAGAGAGAGCATCGGATGCTACCCGTGCGGAGGTTGCAGCAGGCACCCATGCCGCGATCACGTCATCGCCTTGCATGAATACGCGTCCCTCGGCTCCGTGTGTGGCCGCGAGGAGGGGCGCGGCGTTCTCGGCATTGAACACGGCGCGGCCGTTGACGAAGAGTACATCGAGACCTGCTGGGATGCGGTTGACGAGCAGGTCGTTCTCCTGCGCAACCACGGCTGCAAGGTGGGCGCGCGTGTGCAGTAGCGTCGAGGGGTGACCGAAGGCGGCTTGCGTGCGTTCACGCACGGTCCGGATGCCAAGGCGCAGGTCGTAGACGGCGCGGGTATGCGTCAGCGGGGCAAAGGCTGTGGCGTGATCATCTTCGTAGAGGCACAGGTACATGCGAAACAGGCTCGGGGGGGCGGGAAGTTATACAGCCGTCA
>CAYYHN010000127.1:0-2227 GCA_964471245.1 uncultured Rhodothermaceae bacterium
CACACAAGACGGCACTGCCACAGCCGGCGACGACTACGCGGCGCAGCAAGACACGCTAACCTTTGCGCCGGGCGAGCAGCAGCAGACAATCACGCTCAGTCTCACCGACGATGCGTTCATCGAGGCCACGGAGACGATCCAAGTCGTTCTGTCAGCCCCAACTAACGTCGAACTTGCAGCTACGACCCTCAGCGTAGCCATTGCAGACAACGATGGTGCGCTGACCGTCGCGACGGATTCGGTTCGCGTGCTGGAAGACGTTGCCGAAGCGGTCCTGATCGTTCGCCTTAGCGGTGCCGTAGGGCAGCCAGTCACGGTCGACTTTGCCACCTCAGATGGCACTGCCACAGCAGGGAGTGACTATACCGCTGTGAGTGGCACGCTGACGTTCCCTGTCGGTGAACTGACGCAGACGATCACGGTGCCGCTGCTCGATGACGCGCAAGACGAAGCCGATGAGCGCATCCGCGTGACGCTCTCGAACCTCAGCTTCGGCACGCTTGATGTTGCGGCCGTCGAGATCATTATCGAAGACAACGACATCCCAATTCCGACTGCAGTCACATTCGATAGCATCTACCCCCACCCGTTCCAAACGCTGGCGAACGTGCGGGTAGGCGTACCGGAGGCGCAAGATGTCCGCGTCGCCGTCTACGACATGCTGGGGCGTGAGGTGTTGCGCCTGTGGGACGGCACGTTGTCAGCGGGATACCACATCCTGCGCCTCGAAGGCCAAGCACTAGCGGCGGGCGTCTACCTCGTCGTCCTCGAAACCGACGAGGGCACAGAAGTCCGCCGCGTCAGCCACATCCGCTAACAGAGCACGCATTACTTCCGGTGTACCCCTGAGCGGCACTCGGCTTGGCTTCGGTCAGGTTGGGTGCCGCTTTGGCGGTAGAGGCGAGGCCTGATCGCTATGGAATAATCGCCAACACCGAGTCTGGCAGGCTTGACGAGACGGCTGGAGCCTGTGCGGCAGTCTGCCAAGGGCGTTCTGGCCACCAACGCTCCGATGGGAATACTTCGGCTGTGATGCTTTCTCCCGGCCTTGGCAAGGCCACGGGGATCCCCAGTGCTTCAGCTGCAGCAAAGATCCGCTCACCGGGTTCCGTCCAGCCGTGTAGCGCAAGGTTGAACATCCCCCAGTGTACAGGCATGAGCACTCGCCCACGTACCATGCGGTGGACAGCCACGGCCTGCTCCGGTCCGAGGTGAACGTCGCTCCAGTCGGCATTGTATGCACCTGATTCGATCAGCGTCAGGTCGAAGGGTCCGTAGCGCTGACCTATTTCTGCAAACGATGGCGTAAGTGCCGTATCGCCGGAGTAGAATACACGTTGGTTGCTGCCCAAAATGGCCCAGCCTGTCCAAAGCGTAGCATCCGCATCGTTGAGTGCGCGGCCAGAGAAATGGCGGGCAGGCGTACTAAGAAGCTCCAAACCTGCAATGCGCGTTGTGTCCCACCAATCCAGTTCGATGATGGCTTCCGGCGCGATGCCCCAATGCTCCAGATGAGCCCCAACGCCTAGCGGAACCACCCACCGCGATACCCGGCTCTCGAGCTGCCGCACGGTTGGCATATCGAGGTGGTCGTAGTGGTCATGCGAGATCAAAACTGCATCGATCGGTGGTAGGTCATGCAGCGCCAACGGCATCGAGGCGAACCGCCGCGAGCCAATGAACCGCGAGGGTGAGACGCGCTCGCCCCATACGGGATCGATCAGTACGCGCGTCGAATCTAGTTCTACGAGGATCGTCGAATGCCCAAGCCACGTCACACGCAGCGAATCGCGCAACACAGCAAAATCTTGCGCCGTGCGGGGCACCGTAGGGAGCGGCGCTTCAGGCTCTTTGTAGGGAGTGTCATCCGTGAAGAACCGCCAGGCAGCCGTCGGCAACGAGATCTGATCCGCATTGGCCAGCACGTTCTGGAATGCGTCATCGCGATACTGCGGCGACCGCTCTACAAGGGCCAGTCGCTCGCCCGTTACTTTTCCCCCAAGCGCAGGCCACGCTTCGATGACTACGCCGGTGACACCAACCACCAGCCCGATCAGGAAAAAGCCGATAACACGCCAGAAGATGCGTCGTTTCTTAGGTTTGGTGGGAGTCTCTTTCATAGGAGTATCGCTTCGAGTGGGGCAACAACTCTAAGGTCGAGTGCGGTTGTTGGAGTAGTCGTTATGGGATGTGCTGTGCCTGCTGCTTACGCCGCCGCACGTATAGC
>CAYYHN010000127.1:2237-2880 GCA_964471245.1 uncultured Rhodothermaceae bacterium
TTCGCCCGAATAGAGCACCAGCGCTGTCCAGATGATGACAAAGCCGACAACGCGGTCGCCGGAGAAGTCTTCGCCGTAGAGCCATACGCCGATGGCAATCTGGATGGTTGGCGCCATGTATTGCATGATGCCGAGCAGCGAAAGCGAGATATGCTGGGCGGCGGCGGCGAAGAAGAGGAGGGGCACGGCGGTTGCGACGCCCGTGAAGGCAAGTAGCGTCGTCGTGCTCAGGTCAACGTGGCCGAACGCCGCTGTCTGTCCGAATTCCAGCCAAACGAGGTAGCCGACAGCGGGAAAGAACAGCACCGCTGTTTCGAGTGACAGACCCCGAAACGCACCGAGCGGAGCCTGCTTTTTGAGGAGGCCGTAGAAGGCAAACGAGAACGCCAGCGTCAGCGCGATCCATGGCAGTTGGCCGTAGCGAAACGTCAGGTAGACCACGCCCAGAGCCGCTAACCCAATGGCGATCCACTGCAACGTCCGCAAGCGCTCGCCTAGGAAGACCACGCCCAGTACGACATTCACGAGCGGATTGATGTAGTAGCCGAGGCCTGTCTCGACGATAAACCCGTTGTTGACGCCCCAGATGTATACGCCCCAGTTGAGCATCAGCAGTACGGCGGCCAGCGTGTAGATGCCTAGG
>CAYYHN010000127.1:2890-9019 GCA_964471245.1 uncultured Rhodothermaceae bacterium
TCCAACTATACGCGCGCTTCACTAGCAGGATCAGTCCTACAAAAACGAAGGACCACGCAGTCCGATGCATCAGGATCTCGATGGCGGGGACGTGTTGGAGCAGCTTCCAGTAGATGGGTAGCACGCCCCACAGGCCATAGGCTCCGAGGGCGTACCAAAGGCCTTTGTGCATAAAGTAGAGCGGCGCTTGGCAGGGTTGACGAGCGAGCAAGATAGGGTGCTCCCACGTGGCTCGATTCGCTTGGTGCGAATTTTACAGCGAGTCGGCTTGAAGCAAGACAAAGCATTGCCAAAACCGGAGGCAATAGGTATCATCAGGATGCACACCCATGCACAAGCAAGCAGGACACGGCAGCGAACCGCAGCATGGTTCGTTCGGCGCGTGTTTTTAACAGAGTCGGAGGTTCGCAGAGGCGTGATACGGCATTGGCTTTGGGTGATGATCGTTGTGTGGTGCGGAGCACAGCCTGCGTCAGCGCAGACTGCTGTGTTGGATAGCCTTACGTTAGCGCTTGAGCAAGCGTCCGACAGCGCTAGGGTGACTATCTATCGGGAACTCACGCAGTACCATTGGCAGAATGGTACCCTCCGTGATCTAACCTACATCGACCGAGCGGAGGCACTCGCCGAAGCCCGAAGGGATACCAACCAACTGTTGGACGTGCTGCGACAGCGAGCAGCAGTTATCAGCTTTCGGGGTGACTATGCCGGTGGTTTAGCTGTTCTGAACGAAGCCATCCAACTCAATGCGCAACGCACAGGGGCCGAAGCTTGGCTCCGGCAAGGCAACCTCCATATCGCCAAGGCTGTGTTGTATCGCGATTGGGGGGATTTAGGGCATGCAATCGAGGCATTAGGGGTTGCCCGGAGGGCTATGGAGGCCGCAGGGCATCGGCATCGGCTTTCCTATGTGTATGGCAACTTGGCTCAATTGTACAATAGTGATGGGCAAAGGGCAGAGGCCTTGGAAAACTACACCACAGCGCTGCGTCTGCGCGACCCGACCGTGAACCCGTCTTCAATGGGGTATCTGCATGCCAACATAGCAAGCTTATACGTACAGATGGGGGTGCCCGATTCAGCATGGGTCCACCTTGAGCATGGGCAAGCTCATGTGGAAAATAAAGCACAGCGCTACGTGGGGGCCCGTGCTGCACTTGCGCGTGTTCGAACCCACTACTATTTGCAAGCCGAGGCCTACCCCGAAGCACTGGCTGAAGTAGAACGTGCCTTAGCGTATGCCGAGGCGCGAGGCGACAAGCGTTTGATCGCACGGCTCACCATCCTTAAGGGTGATATCGACGTGGAAATAGGCGACCTCGATGAGGCAGCGCGTTTATATCACCAAGCTTTGAGTGAGGCGCAAGCCCTAGGGACCCTGCGTATCATCCGTCTCGTGAGCCAAAAGTTAGCATCGCTATACCAAGGCACAGGGAATTTTGCTGCAGCATTCCAGCATCAAACGCGTGCCTTAGCGTACCGGGACTCGCTCTACCAACAAGAGACAACACTGATGCTCGCGCGATTCGAAGCAGAGAAAGAAGCCGAGCAGCGCGAGGAGGCCCGCCGTGTAGCCGAGCGTCTCGAACAACTTCAAGAGTTCCGTCGCCTCTTCCTGCTCTTCAGTATCCTTGGCCTCTCGTTGGCGATTGGGCTGCTGGGTTGGTGGCGTTTCCGTATTGCGCGGAAGAAGCAAGCGGTATTGCGCGAGGAAGCCGCCTCGTTGGCACGGCTTGACGCCCTCAAAACGCACTTCTTTGCCAACATCTCGCATGAGCTGCGTACACCACTAACCCTGACGTTTGGTCCAATACATGATGTGTTAGAGCAACATGCCAGCGAGATTCCTGCTTCTGTGCACCAGAAGTTAGGCCGGGCCCAGGTCAACGGACAACGCTTGTTGCGATTGATCAACCAGATCATGGACCTGACGAAGATGGAAGGACAGGCGTTGGAACTGCGTCCGGAGCCACTCGATGTGGCTCGCTTCGTTCGACAGCTGGTGGCACAGTTCGATTCATTAGCTGCCAGTGCCCATCTCACACTCCAATGCTATGTGCCGGTTGCCCCTATCTATGGTGCGTTCGACCGCGATAAGCTAGAAAAGATCGTCAGCAATTTGCTATCCAACGCCCTCAAGTTTACGCTCGACGGAGGTACCGTATCGGTACGGCTAGAGGCTGAGGCGGATGCGGTCACCCTGACGGTTTCGGACACTGGCATTGGTATTGCGCCGGAACATCTCAGCCGATTGTTCGAGCGTTTCTATCAAGCCGATTCGACACGTGCATTCTTGGGAACAGGTCTTGGCTTGGCACTAGTAAAGGAGTTGGTCGACCTGCATGGAGGCACCATCCATGTCGAAAGTGTACCCGACCGTGGAACAACGTTTGTCGTGAGGCTTCCGTATACGCCATTGATCCCAAGGGATACGCAGGCGTCTGACGCGTCCGTCTCGCTCGACCCATTTCCTGTACTAGGTGGGGCCGATCCGTCTGTGCGGTCATTGCCTGCCTCTGCGCCATCTAAAGTAACGGCGGACATTGATGTAGAGACCGATGCGACCGTCGTTCTGGTCGTAGACGATCATCCCGAGATACGAGGCCTCTTATACGATCAGCTAGCACCGTATTACACCGTGCGTACCGCTGAAAATGGGCAACTTGGTTACCATCAGGCACAAACGCTTGTGCCTGATGTCATTATTTCGGACGTAATGATGCCTGAAATGGACGGCCTCGATTTGTGCCATGCACTCAAGACCGACGAACGTACGAGCCATATCCCCGTGATCCTGCTCACGGCGCGTGCCGACATCGAGAGTCGCTTAGCTGGGCGGCAACGTGGGGCCGATGCCTATCTGGCCAAGCCGTTTCATAGCCAAGAACTGCGTGCCATCATCGACAATGTGATGGCCACACAAGCTGCGTTGCGGACACATCTACGGTTGCGCATGCCTATCGGAGGTGATGGGGATTCCACAGAGGTGGATACCCATGTGCTGGAAGCAGAAGACCAGCAGTTTCTAGAGACCCTTCGCCTTGTTGTTATATCTAACATGGCTGACCCTGCGTTTGGCGTCGATGCACTTGCGGAAGCCCTTCATATGAGCCAGCGTCAAGGCAATCGAAAAGTCAAGGCACTCACTGGGGATTCGTTGAGTGTCGTAATACGTTCCCTTCGGCTTGAACGAGCTGCCGAACTGCTTGCCACGGGCCTTTCTGTGAAGCAAGTTGCCAATGATGTCGGCTACAAGAGCACCTCTCACTTCAGCCGAGCATTCAGTGGACAGTTTGGCGTTTCGCCCAGCCAGTACGTGAAAACCATAGCATAAAACGCCACTTTGTCCTAAAAACGCATGCTTTTGTCCGGAAAAAGCATGCCATGTGGGTGCATATTCTAGGCGTTCGCGCTGCGGAGCGTCTCCCTGGCTCCAAGCGCGAGGCCTTGTAGGCTTTCGTCGATCACCTTCGCTCAAGCCGTCGTTGCTATGGGACTACGCCCACCAGACTCTCCTACGCTCGCCTTCCTCACTTCAGCTGCTGCAGCATCGCGCTGTACCGAGCGCATCTATCAAGATGTCCACATCGATGGCTTCGTAGAAGCCGACCTTGATGTGGCCGGTCGTGTTTTTGTTGCGTCGCACGCTGTCCTGAAAGGACGCCTCCAGGCACATAGCGTAGCCGTGCGCGGCTACTTGGCTGGCGACGTCACCGTTCGGGATTGCGCAACGATTCACGAGTACGCAGTGATTGAAGGAACGCTACGTACCAGTCGGCTGATCATCGAAGAGGGGGCCGCCGGGACGGTAGAGTTGGTGGTAGGTAATGCCGTCGTCGAAGCCCCTTGGCACACCTCAGCGGTTTCCTGACGCGGGACTGGAGCCCAAACGAGACCGGGCGTAGCCGTTTGCTCAACGGCTACGCCCGGTCGTTACAGGTTTCGGACGGAGACGCTGCAGCTAAGCGTCGGACTTCTTCGCTTTCGATTTGCTGCTGGTGGTTTTGCTTGCGCTGCCCTTAGCTTTGGGGGCGGACTCTGGTTTATCCTTCGGTAAGTACATCTTGTCGTTTTCGATCAGGTAGTGGAACTGATCGCGGAAGTCTTCCAGCGAGATACCTACCGTCGCAGCGAATTTGGCGAGTTCGTGCGGATCATTAAAATCATCGGCGTTGAGGCGCAGCATGTAGGCACGGGCAATCCGGTAGTAGGTGCTCGTCACGTCGACCATGCGGATGCGTGTGCGGTTGGTAACAGGGTCGAAGATCGCGTCGAAGTTCATTGGCACGAAGTGGCCGTTTTGCATCGAAACCATCGCGCCGTTGCCGCCATCGAGTAGGTAGTGCGCGGCGCAGTAGCCGAGGTCGCGCGTGTACTCCATGTCGAAGGGCACTGGGTCGGCGCAGCGCAATTCATAGCCGATGTTTTTCGCGACGATGGTCGTTTTCATGCCGAATGTGGCGAGGCGTTGCTGCACGTGGTACTTCAGGATCTCGCCAAAGCTGACTTCCGCCAAGCGGATGTTGCCATGGGCGTCCCGCTCGACGCTGTCGAGGATTTCGAGGTCGGCTGGGTTGAGGTGCTCCAGCAGCCCTTCGGCGAGTACCACCACACCGTCCATGCGTCCGTAGCTACGTCGCTTGATGATGGCCCCGACGAGGATGTCGACGATGTGGTGAAGCTTGATGATGTCGCTCGGAAATTCCTCGGGGATGAGTGTCAGCGTGGCACCGGCGGCTTTGCCGATGCCTAGGGCGAGGTGCCCGGCCTTTCGGCCCATCGAGACGAGGAAATACCAGCGTGAGGTCGTGTTCGCGTCCACCATCAGGTTCTTGACCACCTCGACGCCAACATGCCGTGCTGTATTGTAGCCGAATGTCGGGATGCCGAGCGGGAGGTCGAGGTCGTTGTCGATGGTCTTTGGCACATGGACCACACGGATACGCCCCGCTGCCATCTCCTCAACCTTCATGGCGCTGTAAGCTGTGTCATCGCCACCAATGGTGATGAGCTTGTCGACATTCAGCCGGAGTAGCGACGTGACCGTATTTTCGAGGTGTTCATGCTGCTTGGTCGGGTTGTCGCGTGCGATGCCGATGTACGAGCCGCCCCTGAAATGAATCCGGCTAACTTTGTCAACCGTCAACTCTTTCACGTGGTTGATGTCGCCGCGCATAATCCACTTGAACCCGTCGCGGATACCAACCACCCCGACACCGTTGTTGATGGCATGAAGGGTAGCTGCGCTAATGACGCTATTGATGCCGGGGGCTGGGCCACCGCCAACGAGGATTGCAAGTTTCTTTGGACCAATCATGGCAGGCAAGAATGTCGAATAGGAGGGATGAACATGCACCTTTGGAGGGTACAACGCGAGGGTATGCAACGCTGCAAGGCAGGTCGCGCGTGCGGTGTAGTGCAGGCAGGGGCAGCATTGTGCGGGATGTCCCTACACGCCAGATGCACCGGACCTACTGGCATCTCGTCGCTGAAATAGTTAGCATAGCGCCGCCTCCAATCTAGATACGAAATGCATTATGCAAACGATAGATACGCACACGTCTAATAACATCGGTGTGCTCACCAGTGGCGGGGATGCGCCGGGAATGAATGCAGCCGTCCGCGCCGTCGTCCGTACCGCCTTGGACCGTGGCGTGGCCGTCTATGCCATCCGAGAAGGCTATCAAGGTATGGTTGATGGCGGGCCGGGCATTCAGCGAATGAAGTGGGACGATGTGAGTGGCATCCTACACCTAGGCGGAACGAGCATCGGCACGGCACGCTGCCAAGCTTTCCGTGAGCGCGCAGGCCGTCTGCAAGCGGCCGAGAACCTGCTAAAGCACGGCATCGACCGCCTTGTGGTTATCGGGGGCGATGGCAGCTTGACGGGTGCGAACCTCTTCCGCCAAGAGTGGCCGGGTCTTGTCGCCGAACTCGTTGAAACCGGGCGGATCGCTGCTGAGGTAGGTGCGGCTCATCCTGATCTCGGCATTGTTGGGCTCGTTGGCTCCATCGACAATGACATGTCCGGTACCGACATGACTATCGGGGCCGACACCGCGTTGCGCCGCATCACGGATGCCGTTGACTCCATTACGAGTACAGCCGCCAGCCACCAGCGGACGTTCA
>CAYYHN010000128.1:0-9003 GCA_964471245.1 uncultured Rhodothermaceae bacterium
CGACATCCCACGCAGCCATTTCGCAAGGTCGTTGCCCTTATTTGAATGGTATTGCATCTAGCACACATTCGAGAAGGCTTGCACACGATGGTCGCGCAAGTAGCTGAAACCATTGGTAGCAGTGAAGACCGAGATCAGTCCACCCCATTCACAAGGCACTGGTACGATAACATTACGACCAACGTTCCTGAAGCGTGGCAACCTGCTTATCTTCGGTTTGGTCAGCCTGAAGCGAGTTGGCACGGCATTGCTCGCTTTATTCGCAAGCAAATGAAAGCCGCCTCCAACACATGAGTACCACACCAGCACCGAATAAGAGCATCTGGCGCATAGATGCTTCACTTGATCAGATCAACGCGTTAGCTGAAGGGAATATGGTCGGGCATCTTGGCATTGCGTTTACAGCGATTGGGGCTGACTACCTTACGGCAACCATGCCCGTAGACGCGCGCACCAAGCAGCCGTTTGGTTTGTTGCATGGTGGCGCATCGGTTGTCTTGGCCGAGACCATTGCAAGCACGGCGAGTTCGTTGGTTGTCGACCTGAATGCCTATCGTTGCGTTGGCTTGGAGATCAATGCCAACCATGTTAAGTCGGCGAGGGAAGGACGAGTCATCGGGACGGCGCGTCCAGTGCATCTTGGGCGGATGACGCAAGTGTGGGAAGTCCGCATTGAAGACGAAACGGGAAGACTCATCTGCATTAGTCGCATGACGATGGCTGTGGTACCAGTGTAGCTATGCGCAAACACGTGTTCATAACCGGGGCCTCTTCAGGGATTGGTTGGGCGACAACCAAGGCGTTGTTAGCTGCGGGCTACGAAGTCTGGGCAACGGTGCGAACATCCGACGATGAGGCTCGGCTTCGAGAGACGATGACGGGAGCGCTACACGTCGTGCAATTGGATGTGCGCGATGCGGCGTCCATTCATGCCGCTAAACGCCGCGTAGAGATGGAGACGAACGCCCTACATGCACTGATCAACAATGCGGGCATCGTCGCAACCGGGCCTATGGAAGCTGTGCCTGCTGCATCTCTTCGCAACGTGTTCCAAGTTAATGTTGAAGGTGTGCTAGCCGTCTCGCAAGCGTTCTTGCCCCTACTACGTGAGAGGCAAGGGAGGTTGGTGCAAGTTAGCTCCGTGGGTGCACGCAATACCTTGCCCTTCGCCGGAGCCTATTGTGCTAGCAAACACGCACTCACGGCGATCTCGGACGCGATGCGCATGGAGTTGCGGCCTTGGGGCATCAAGGTCATCTTGGTTGAGCCCGGCAGTGTTGCAACACCCATTTGGACGAAAGGTGCAACACGCGCTCCGTATTTGGAGACACCAGAGGTCAACGCCCTTTATCGAGAGGCGATGTTAGCGATGCAAAGCAAGGTGGCGTCTGTTGCAAAACGCGGCATTCCAGCCGAACGAGTAGCGGAATTCATCGTAGCAGCTATCAGTGCGAAACGTCCGCGAACACGGTATGTGGTGGGACCGATGGCGCATGTGCGGCTGTTGTTGCAAAAGCTGCCTGATCGGCTACGCGATGCAATCCTGTTGCGCCAATTAACACGATAGAGGCAGTTTGGGAGGAGTTACATGGCGCGTGTGTGTATCGTTGGAGCGGGGTCTTCGGGAATTGTGGCAGCGAAAGTGTTGCATGAACGCGGCATCCCTTTCGACTGCTTCGAAGCAGGGTCAGGAATTGGCGGAAACTGGCGCTTCATGAACGACAACGGCATGTCGGCCGCCTACAAGTCGTTGCACATCAATACCTCGAAAACGAAGATGGCCTATTCGGATTTCCCGATGCCAGCCTCGTTTCCTGACTTCCCCAATCATGAACAGATTTTAGCGTACTTCGAAGCCTATGTGGATGCCTTTGGGTTTCGAGATACGATCCTGTTTCGCCAACGGGTGACAAAAATCAAGCGGCAGCGCGATAATCGGTATCTTGTTTCCAGTCTGCACCGTGAGGACGGAGAACAACAGGATGTATACGATGCCGTATTGGTGTGCAATGGGCACCATTGGCATCCCAATTGGGTGACCTTCCCGGGGGATTTCAAGGGCGCCATCATGCATGCACACGCCTACAAAACGCCCGACATTGTCGCTGGAAAACGGGTGCTTGTAGTGGGCGTCGGAAACTCGGGGTGTGACATTGCAAGCGAAGCCACACACCATGCGGACGCTGTGTTCCTTTCTACGCGCCGAGGTGCTCATGTGGTACCCAAGTACCTGCTCGGCCAGCCGCTTGACACATGGGCTTCGCCTATATCTGCGGCGCTGCCGCTGTGGGCACAGCGTACTATGATGCGATCATTGCTGTGGATGACCCGTGGAGGACAGAAACCATACGGTTTTCCCACACCAGAACACCCCATTCTCAGCGAGCACCCAACGGTATCCAGCACGCTGCTCGATCATGTCGGTCACGGTCGGATTCGCGTCAAATCAAACGTTGCGGAGTACGAAGGTGAGCATGTCACGTTTGAGGATGGCAGTACGGAGCGGATCGATCTGGTGATACTTGCAACGGGGTACACCATCGCCTTCCCCTTCCTTGATACACACGCACTGGGTGTGGTAGATAATCGCGTGCCGTTCTATCTCAATGTCGTGCCGCCATCCGTTCCAAACCTTTACTTCATCGGCTTGATTCAACCCCTTGGAGCCATCATGCCTTTGGCCGAATTGCAATCGGAATGGGTGGCTGATTTGCTCGAAGGGAAAGCTAGCTTGCCGGATGAGGCCACGATGCAGCGAGACATCCAACGCAAGGAGCAGGCTATGCGCCGACGCTACGTGGCGTCCAAGCGGCATACCATCCAAGTAGATTTCTACCCATACGCCCGCTCGCTGAAACGCGCACGAAAGCAAGGGGCAAAGCAGCCAAACCAGCAGATCGTCGCATTCACCCACACATAATGGAATAGACCTGATTCACCACGTCAGGAAGCGAAAGAGGTATTTAACGATCTTATGGGTTCGGTTGGTATACGGCGGGTAGATGAGTTGGAAGAGAGGACGGGTCCAATGTTGGGTCATGACGCCACGTGCATTGGAAAACGCTTGAAACCCAGCAAATCCGTGGCTTTTGCCCAACCCGCTTGTATTTATACCGCCAAAAGGCATGTTGCCATTCGCAAAATGGATCAGCGTATCGTTGACACATGTGGTCCCTGCCGAAGTCCCATTGAGGACGGTCTGTACGAACGATTTCTCTTCGCTGAAGATATACAACGTCAACGCTTTAGGGCGCGCTGCAATCTCCGCAAGTACGTCATCGATGTCGTCGTAAGGAAAGACGGGCAGGATCGGCCCGAAGATCTCTTCCTGCATGAGTTCGGCCTGCGTATTGGCATCGACAATCAGGGTAGGCGTGAGGTGCCGTTCGGCCTGATGGAGTGTGCCGCCTTGCAGGATTTGCCCGTTGTGGTTTTTGGCGTCATCGATGAAGGCTTGCATGCGTTGGGCATGGCGTGCATGAATCAGGGCAGGGTAGCCGGGCACAGCGGCGGATCCTTGGAGCGCCTCCCCGTACATGGTTTCGACATGCGCCTGAAAGGCAGCAAGAAAAGAGGCGTACACGTTTCGATGCACGTAGACATGATCGGGTGCGATACAGGTCTGTCCAGAGTTGGTGAACTTACCCCAAGCCACTTTCTTCGCTACTGCATCAACGTTGACGCTGGCATCAATAATCGTAGGGGACTTACCCCCAAGTTCGAGCGTGACCGAGGTCAAATGCTCCGCAGCGGCCCGCATGATGATCTTGCCAACCGTAGGGCTGCCTGTAAAGAAAATGTGGTCGAACGGTTGGCTCAAGAGCGCTTGTGCTACGTCAACGGCTCCTTCGATGAGGCAGACTTCTTCAGGCGGGAAGACATCTGCAAGGAGGGCACGTAGCGCTGCATTGGTGTGCGGAGTAAACTCAGAGGGCTTGATGATTGCCGTGCAACCCGCTGCGATTGCAGAGACGAGTGGCGCTAGCACAAGCTGTACGGGATAGTTCCAAGGGGCAATGATGAGCGATGTGCCTTTCGGCTCGTAATGAATACGACTGGTTGTGCCGAATTGCAGGATCGTATTCGGGAGCTTGTGCGGACGCATCCAGCGGCGTAGATGCGAGCGGGCTTCTTTGATCTCGCCCAAGATGACGGCCAACTCCGTGAGGTCCACATCCGTCGCCGATTTGCTGAAATCAGCGTACACGCCTTCGTGCAGCGCTGTGCGATGCTTTAGGATCGCATCTTGTAGGCGTTCTAGTACCGCAATGCGTTCCACCGCAGAACGGCGCTTAATGGTGGGCGCGTAGGCACGCTGCGCGGCAAAACGTTCAGGAATCGTAGAACGTACCGAAGCCGATGGAGGTGCAAGATCTGTCGTCACAAGCAAAAGGGAAGGGGCGCAAAAGCTCAGCCCCAGATAATTTCGTCTACCGTCTTCGTGCGTGCATCAAGTAGGCGAGTCATCCGGTGTTGAAACTGGTTCATCGCGAAGCTGACAAACGTGTCCAGTTCAAGGTTAAAAGGAACGGTGCCGTGTCTTGTTTCTTGCGCCTCGAAGGTCTCGGACAAGATACTGGTTGCAAGAGGTAGCAGGCGTCCCATTGTTTCTTCGACAACCTCCCAAACGGACTCGCCATGTTCCGCAATAAGCCGCGCTAAGAAATAGAGGCCGAACCCAATGTGGCGGCTTTCATCGCGCTGAATGAGTTGAATGCCTTCGGTGATGCCGGGCAGGATGCCACGCGTTTTAAGGATCGTGTACCAAGCGTGATAGCCCGTTTCTGCCATCACGCCCTCGACGATCATGTTGTACGTCGTTGCCGCACGAGCTTGCGCTTCAGGGGATGGGTCCGTGTACAACGAACGCATTGCTTGGCCTAATTCGTGCTCGAAAAGCAACGACGCGCGTTCGCCCGCATACCCGTGCAAATCCAAAGCATCGACCACGACTTCAGAACGAAAACGTTGGAAAAAATCGACGTGCTTTGCTTCCTCCCAGAGAAACGACGTCAAAAACATCTCTTCCTCCAAGCGGCCTTCCTCGCTGACGACTTTGAGGAGTGGCAGCAACTCGGTGGTGACGGCTTCTTCACCCATCATAAACAGTGAGGCGAGGTGCAGCAGCAAGTCCCGCTCGTGATTCTGCAACGCCAACCAGTCTGCTCGATCTTGCGACAGATCGAGATCCGAAGGATTCCACGTTCCTAGGCGTTTGGCCTTCTGCCAGAGGCGGTAAGCGCGCTGCTTGGTGTCGAGACCTGAAGAAATGAGGGTTTGCATAGGGTATATGCGAAAGCTGTTCTTGAAACGAGCGTACTACTAGCGTATTGATAAGGATCAGCGAGGAGCCATCCGAATCGCGCCGTCTAGGCGGATGACTTCGCCGTTGAGCATTGTGTTTTCAATAATATGTCGAGCGAGCGCGGCATATTCCGAAGGACGGCCCATGCGTGAAGGAAAGGGGACTTGTGCTTCAAGTGACTGACGTACTTCATCAGTCATACCCGCCATCATAGGTGTCTCGAAAATCCCTGGAGCAATGGTCATCACACGTATACCATATTTGGCAAGGTCACGTGCAATTGGTAAAGTCATGCCAGCCACACCACTCTTAGAAGCAGAGTATGCAGCTTGTCCAATCTGCCCATCAAAAGCGGCAACCGAAGCCGTATTGATAATAACACCACGCTCTCCACCTTCATCTGGGGCATTTATTGCCATACGTGCTGCTGCCAAACGGATTACGTTGAATGTACCAATTAGATTTACTTGGATTACTTTTGTGAAACTGGCAAGGTCATGAGGACCTCGACTTCCCCATGTTTTCCGACCTAATACTATCCCAGCGGCATTGATAACACCATGGATTGCTCCAAAAGTATTTAGGCCGCCTTCAAGTGCAGAATCGATAGATGATTCGTCGGTTACATCAACGGTGAAATATCGCGATCGATCACCGAGTGCTCGTTCTAAGGCTTTCCCACCATCTTCATTTACGTCTGCAAGTATCACATTTGCACCAGCCTCTGCAAAAGCTGTTGCAGTACCACGTCCTAGGCCAGAACTGGCTCCAGTAATAAAAAAAGTACGATTAGAAAGGCGCATAAATGTAATTGGCTTGTGGAAAGTTTTCCTCAATGGAAGCGGTTTTCGGAGATGTGAAGCTACAAAAATGGGGACCTTGGATACACATGCTTTTAATCTACTCTATTGAATTAGCATGCCATTCTCAAACAGGGGTTTTTTGATGAGCGGGACTTTCGATTTTTGCGCTCATGCCGATACCCTTAGCATGCAAAGATCTACCGATCAATCCAATAGAGCCGTGGAGACTATCTCATCCACCCGAGCATTGCAAATCATCTACGCTGAACCGCAGCTTCATGAACTCATCGCATTGTGCCAGCAATTCGAGTTGGTCGTATCGCACGAGATGAATGATAGCGAGGTTACACTTCTATGTCAGCGTGATGTATATACGCTCAAGCATGCTGAAGCTGAACTGCTACTGCGTGGGCTTTTGCTCGGATTCTTTCATCGCCGCACCAAAGACGACCTTAGCCTTGCCCTATGGGCATAAGCACAAACGAATCGCTCTTCCGATCATCTAAGTCAGTATCAAGATGACGACGCACGAACTCCGGGGCCACCTCCGCGACATGTTGGAGCTATTAAGTATTGAACATGTGCTCACGAAGTATATTTTTATTCTTGCACGTGGCCACGAGCAAATCTCAGGGGAGCTAGCTGAGTTACTCTACCTAAAGAATAGAACCATCTTCTCAAAGAAACAGCAGGTTTCATCTGAGCAATTTAGTGACTTGCGTAAGCAGACTGAATCGTTTCCAGTGGGAGAGATTTTCCATGAAGCGATTAAGCTGCAGAAGCTATTAGCAGAGAAGGAAGCTGCATTTGATGAGGGATATGACAAGTCCATACGTGAACTTAGGTACCAAACGGATCGATTTTATAAAGCTTTTGAAGCATTTTCGCGGAGTGGTACAGATCGTCATTTTGCTGAGGTAATGAGCGAAGCTGCAGTACTTTATCAGCAGCATAGTGCAGCACGTAAAGCTTTTGAAACCATCGATCAAGCTTTACTCTTTGATAATTTTGACGAGTCTGGCCGTGGCAGGCTTTCCTTGTACTATACCAAGCACCGTAATATCAGCCAACTCATTGAGAAATTGTCGGCGGTGGAGCGAAGCTACCAAAATTTAGGTGCGTTAATAGGGCGTTTAGGAAAAGCCGGGCAACTCGAGGTCGTAAAGTTTGAAGCCAACACGTTCTGGTTGGTTGTAGAAGGTGATAGTGAAATTATTGATGTGTTTACCCTTCTAGTGGAGCAATTTATTCAGTTCATCTATGGACGCTTCAACGGGCAATCACGCGCGCCGATCGACATCAGTGAACGCGTGATAGCAACTCAATTATTGGTTAGTCTCACCGATGTGTTGGAGCGTAAGGGATACCGTGAGGCCGTTGCTGACACGCAACGATTACAGAAAGGGGCAAAAGCGATGAGGCGTGAGTTGGCGTTACTCATTGCCGGGGATCCTGAAATAGAAGTGAACAACACGCTTTATCGTGTTGATGATCGCGGCTGGCGTGAATACGAGTCGTTCTCACGGAGCCTATTGCCCAACAGTCGTGTTGTGCACCAAATCAGTGATCGTGTAGGTGCTTAAAGACAGATGTAACTCAAGTTTGGGCCTATCTATCCAAGCTTAAGGTGACGAAGAATGGGAGCGACGAAGCATCAAAGACGGCTGGGAAAACGCCTCCACTTCGTTTCGTTGCCTCCTCTTTTCATCAATGCTACCCTAGTTCAGACCATAGGTCAAAACAAAGGTTATGTATCAATCGTCCGCATCGATGAAAATGGGTAATCCATGGCTTTCGGAGTGCTCAAAAATGAGGTTGGTCTCAATCCTATCTACTTCTGGGCGAGTTGAAAATGCTTCCAGTGCAACAGTCCTTAGATGCTCCATATCACGTACCACAACGTGGACAAGGAAATCAATCCGACCGGATACGTGACTGAGACGAATCACCTCGGGTAAACTCAACGCATATTCGCGAAAAGTAACGACGTGGTCAATAGTGTGGCGGCTGAGTCTGACAGCTACTATTGCTTGTACATGTATACCTAGTGCTTTGGGATCGACTTCAGCATGAAAGCCTGTAAGGACACCACGATGTTGAAGCCGTCGAACACGCTCTAAACAAGATGAAGGGGCAAGACCAATGCGCGCAGCCAACTCTTTATTTGATATGCGAGCATGCTGTTGAAGTACAATAAGGATAGCTTGATCCGTTGCATCGAGCATAGACTTAATAGTCAGTGATAGCAGAGTTGGAAGAAATATCCAGGAAAGGTAGTTCTACCAGGACGGAATTCCGAATGCCCTTGCAATTCCAAACGGGTGTCGTAAACTGCATTCCATAGGTCCATTTTCTCTGATCGTAACAACGTCACTGATCAAACAACGCTCATTCCTACATGCAACGCTCTTCACTCTGGTTTTTAGGTCTTGTTTTTTGCTCGATGTTGCTTTTCGCTTGTGACTCTGATGGGGACGGCGATGAAACAGTTGATTGGGGGTATACAGCGGAAAATGGTCCTGCGGTATGGGCTTCATTAACTACAGAGTTTTCAACCTGTGCGATTGGTTCAGCACAATCACCTGTGGATCTCAATAAAACATCACCAGGTGATTTGGAAGCATTGGACCTTAATCTTTCAACAGTTTCTTTTACTGTTGAAGATGATGGGCGAGAGCTTCGTCTAATCCCCTCGGGTTCAAATACGTTAACTTGGGAAGGGGAGACTTATGTACTCGAGCACATTGTACTGCGTGGAACAAGCGAGCACACGATGCGCAGTGAACCAATGGATCTTGAATTCCAAATGCGATTCACTAGTGGTTCAAGTGCCCCAATCTATTTGAGCACGTTTGGATTGCGGGGAAATAGTTCGCTTCCAGCCCTGCAGCCTCT
>CAYYHN010000129.1:0-8978 GCA_964471245.1 uncultured Rhodothermaceae bacterium
CGTGAGGCCCAATCCATCGCAGACGGTGTGGGCGCGTTCGAGGTCTTCAGGCGTGGGGGGCCATGCGCGCCCCATGAGCAGATTATAGGCGAGCGTGCCATTCAAAACGTGGTTGTCATGGAATTGCGGGACGTACGCTACGCGCTTGCGCCATGCGGTATCACCGAGGGTGGTCCGGTCGAGGCCGTGGAGTAGCACGGAGCCCGATTCGGGTGTTCGCAGGCCGCCCAGCACCGCACCGAGCGTCGACTTCCCGCCCCCGGATGTGCCTTGTAGCAAGACATGATCTGTAGGCGCCAAGGTCAAGGTGCAGGCATCGAGCACAGGCGCTTCTGCCGCGGCATAGCGATACCGGAGCGCGTCGGCGTCGAGCAAAGTGGTGGGCGAGGTTGTATGCGGCAAGGGCGGACGCGACACGAAGGGGGCTTCGGCGGCCTCGAAGAGCGGGGCAACCTGCTGCCAGGCCAAGACGGCATCGATGAGGGGGAGGGCACCCTGCACGAGACGTTGAAGGGCGAAGAACGCCAACAGCGTCGCGCCAATGATCAGGGGCAGCATCATGGATGTGGAAGCGAGAAGCAGCGGGAACAGGCCTGCCAAGCTCACAAGGACCCAGCCTCGGGGCAAGAGCGCCTGAAGTCGTACCGCATGGGCATCCATGGCCTGCGAGGCGTGCGTATACGCGGTCAGCAGGTGGTCTTCCTTGCGATGGCCCTGTTCAGGTGGCTCTTGCGCCAGCCGGGTGCGATGCCCCATCATGCGTTCGAGCAAGGTGTGTGTCGTGCCCATTCGCTCCTGCGTCCAGGCTTTGCGGACCGTCCAGTAACGATAGCCGAGTCCCACGCCAATCGCCAGCCAGGCCACCAGCAAAACGGCATGCAGTGGGTTCGTAGACAGGACGAGCACGCCGAATGCAACGATGACTTCGATGGCGCCCATCAGCGCGAGTACGCCGCCGTTCAGGGCTAAGGCCTCGATGGTCTCGGCTTCGACCACTCGGCTGAAGTGCTGGCCTGTACCTGTGGTCTTCACCGCATCGGCGGGGAGGTTGAGGATGCCGTACAAGAGCCGTCGGCGAAGCAATGCGCCTCCCGTAATCGCCAGCGTACCCATCCGCCACGTGACCCATAAGCGCAGCGGCCAGATCGACAGTAACACAAGAAGCCATCCTGCGAGCCACCCTGTATCAATGCGGCCTTGCAAAACGGCGTTGCCTAGGAAGACCCACGAGAGCACGAACAGCAGGTAGGCTGCGGTATGCGCGCCGATGAGTTGGCCGAACTGCGCGCCCAAGCCTGCATGGCGAAGCTGCTGCGTGAACGGCATGGAAGGGGCCGGACGTACAAGCCACCCGGTCGCGACGTGTTCATAGCGCAGTCGCTCGGCAAAGAAGAGGTCGCGGACGGTCCGCTGGCGCTTAGCGTTGATGCCGATGGCGTCGACTAGCGCTTGAACCTCGTCCTGTAAGGGCTGTTCGGCCTGCTGGCAGAGGAACGCTCGTGCTGCGTCGAGTGACACGGTGCGCTGCGTGTGTTGGGGCGTTAGGACGACCAGCTTATGGCCGCGCCGGGCGAGCAGTGCGAGGACGTACGGTGCCTCTTGGTTTTCGATGAGCACCAAGGCCGGGCTGGCTTGGCGCAGCACGTCATGAACCTCTCCATAGTGCAGGGCTACGGCGGTGGTATCCAGGTGGCAGGAACTGGACTGGAAGGCCAGCCAGCGATCCGCGTCGGCCGCCGTCTGTAGGGTGATCGATGGCGTTGAAGGAGCAGCGGGGGCTGCCCAGCCTTTAGCCTCCGCTAGGGCATGGAACGCCTCGGGTAACGCTTCGAGTGGCCAGCACAGCGCTTGGAGCGTTGCTGTCGTGGAATTAGTTCTCATGGAGTCGCCCTCCGTCCATGTGCAGCGTGCGCCATGCAGGATCGCCCCAGCAGGTGGCGCGCATCATGCGTTCATCGTGCAGCAAGGCGCCGTAGCGCGACGTAGGCTGGGCAGCGAGGGTGTGCGGGGCGCCCGACTCTACGATCTGACCCTGGTCCAAGACGAGCACGCGATCCATGCCGAGCGTGTCTTCGATGTCGTGCGAGATGAACAGCAACGTAGCATGCTGCCAGTAGGCGCGTACGATTTCGAGCACCTGCTGGCGCTGCATGCGCCCGAGGCCGCGAAACGGCTCGTCGAGAATAACGAGTCGCGCATTGGGGTTACCGAGGGCACGTCCGAGACGAACCCGCTGGCCTTCACCCCCCGACAGGCAGCGCCCGTCTTCGCCAATGTCAGATTGAAGGCCTTCGGGTAAGCGTTGCACCACCGAGCGGAGCCGTGCGTGGTCCACTTGCGCTGGGACCTGACTGAGGTCGGCTGTCGATTGGGCGTAGGTCAGGTTGTCCAGCAGGCTCTCGTTCCAGAGGTAGACCGACGGGTCGAGCCATGCGGTTGACCGCCGGACATCCGCCAAGACCCCCGTATCCAGCATCGCACCATCGATGTACACGGCGCCGTTCGAGGGGCGATGCCAGCCGAGCAGCACGCTGACAAGGCTCGACTTCCCCGATCCGGATGGGCCAACAATCCCGACGTGCGTACCTGCCAGGAGATCCGCGGTCAGCCGATGCAGGATCTCATGCCCACCTGCTGTTACGCTAACGTCGCGGAACTGAACATGAACACCTTGGCGGCTTGCATGGGTAGGACGCGAGGCGACTTCAAGCGTCTCCTCTGGCGCTTCTAGCGGTTCGAGGAGACGCAGGGTGGTGTTCCGGTGCGCGGGGTACTGCTGTAGCACCTGCGCGAACGCTTCGGCCAGCATCGTCAGTTTGAGCGCCCAATAGGCAAATAGCAACATCGACCCGGAAAGCCCAACATCGGTCGCAAAGCGCCAGATCAGTATGCCTACTAAGAGCGTGCTGGCGAGCGTGTGTACGCCTTCTGCGCCCACCACGCGCTGAAGCAGCCCCACGCGTGCCTTACTCCACTCCACCAAGCCGGCTTCTTGGCGCTGGAGGACGGGCCGCTCGGCCGTGCTAGAACGGATGGCTAGTAGTCCGAGCAGGGCGTCGTAGTAATGTTGACTCAGCGCGCCGATGTGGGTGCGTACGCGCAAGTCGTGCTCTTGCAAAATCGGTTGAGCGAGGATGGGGATGCCGAGCAGCAGGAGCGCGATGAGCACCAGGACCCCCCAGCCTGCAGGGTAGAGCCACCACAAACCGAGGAGCGTGAAGGTGAATTCAAACAGCGTCCGAAGCAGCACGCTGGCTTCAGTGGGCAGGTCGCGGAGCCGGTGTACGCTGTGACTGCGTTCGGCCATATCGGAGGGCAGGCGGCTAGCAAAGTACCGATCGTGCAAGCGGGGGAGCTTCTCCCAGAAGGCAAGCCGGAGGCGGACTTCCAAGTGGCGCCCTCGTTGAATCACGCTCCGAAAGAGGGACCATTCGAGGACGAAGAGCGCCGTGCTGAAGGCGAGGACCAGGCCCAGTGCCGCGAGGTGCTGCTCTACGCCGCGAAGTACCGTGCCCGCATCCAACAAGGCGCGAAACAATAAGGCCTCGATCAGGAGACCGGCGGCGGCCAGCAGCAGCACGCCGATAATGCCAACAAGGCCGCGTGGGCCATCTTCCCGTAGCAACGCCCACAGCCGTTTGAAGGGCGAGGGCTCTTCGGCATCCAAGGCGGCCTGCAAGTCGGCCGAGCGTGGCGTGGCTGATGGAGATGCCGACTGTACGCGCACGAGGACGGCGCCGCGCATACGTAGAGTCTCCGTTTCAGGAGTGGAATCATTATCGGGCAGCGCCATCCAGTAGGCATCGGGTACGGTAGCTTGGGCATGGTGTGTTGTGCTAGCACCTTCGAACAAGGAGGCTACAAGGCGCTCGGCTTCACGTCCTGGCCGAATGCCTCCTGCGTCAACGAGGGCGGTCACCATGCGGATGCTGGCATCGAGTGCTGCGAGGCTATGCCAAGAGGTATGCGCTTGGGCCTGCTCAATGAGGGCATTGCAGGTCGTGCGCCCGCAGCCTAGTGCATCAAGCCGCCTATGCAGTAAGCGCTGCGCCGACTCGGAAGCCGCCCATTGGTGCCATGCCGCGGCAGGCACAGGCATCTCGTGCTGGTAGAGCATGCGGAGGAAAGTGCGCTCGCGGATCCAGCGTCGCCCAGCGGCCGGGTCCATCACCTGGACCCACCCGGCTACGCGTTTCCAGACCACGACAAAATGGTTGAGACCACCCGGTTGGGTGGTGACGATGAGGGCAGGCAGCGCTTCAGCATCCGGCAACAGCACATAGTCGCTAGGCAACATCACCTGCTGCGCATCCAGGCCGAGCTGCACGGCTGTTTCCTCTAGCGTATTGATGGAGGTGCCATCTACATCGGTCTGGCACGCCTCGCGGAGGCGCCCATAGCTCACCTCGATTCCAAACCCTTCAAGCAGGCTCTTAAGCGCTGCCGGTCCGCAGTCCATAGCCGACGACTGGACCACTTCGGGCGCGAAAAAACGCGGCGGGGTAAAGAAGGCGCTTAGGATGGGCATCGAACGCAGCGACGGTTAGGCCCTCGTGAAGGCATGGAGGTGATGGCCGATGAGGCGTAGCACCAACTGGAAGGGTGGCGGCTGCTCCACTGTGATTTCCAACGTCCCAGGAAGTCCGTGTGCAACGACCGCTGTAGAGGTTTGATGCGCATCTAGCGCGACTTCCACACGCACCCGGTTGCGCAGTGGTGCCTCCGCAACGGCCCGCACGGTGCCCGTTAACGGGCCGTGCTGCGTCCACGGAAAGCCGTCTAACTTGAGGCGAGCCGGCTGGCCCGGTGCAATGCGGCCCATCGCTTCTCCAGGCTCGAAGAAGGCCACCACCACGAGGTCCCGGTCTTGCACGACGATGCCCAGCGTGTCTCCGGCTTCGATTCGTGAGCCAACCCGAATCGGCTCGACGTGTGATAAGCGCCCGGTTACAGGCGCGGTGATGTGAAAGAGGGCCTCGGTGCCTTGCACCTGTGCCAGTTGAGCCGCCGCCGTGGTTCGTTCTTGGCTCAGCAAGTGGCGCTGTTGGGCCAGCGAGGCCATTGCGATCTCGTGCGAATGAACCAGTTGGGTGCGCTGGGCGTCGAGCTTCGCAATGGCATGGCGGTGCGCCTCTGTGGCAAGGCGTTTCTGCTGGACCTCCGCTTGCATAGCTTCCCACGTTGCATCGGGCACATGGCCGTTGGCATGGAGCTGCTGTAGACGCGCGTACTCCGCCTCAGCCGCGGTTTGAGCCGCTTGAGCCGATTTTAGGGCGGTTTGTGCCTCCTCGATAGCAGTAGCGGCAGCGTACTCGGCATAGCCGAACGCTTTGCGCTTTGCGCTGCGCTCGGCTGCCAACGCCTGGTGCTGCCCGTCCTGCTGGGTGAGGCGATCGCTCAGCGATTGGGCTTCAACCGCGAGCAGTCGTGTGTCGAGTTCGACCAGCGCCGTCGATGGGATGACGGGGGCACCGAGGCTGAGGGCCGTATGGATCACGTGCCCTGCAATTGGAGCCACCACAGGGAAGGCACCGCCATCGGCTTCGAGCTGGGCGTGGGGACTCACCGCTTGGATCGAGACCCGACCGAAGCCCATCCAGCCGAGCCACGCGAGCACGCCCACGGCAATGGTCACGCGAGGTGCCCATCGGAAGGGGGCCGGTCGAAGTGCACGTAGGGTATGAGCAAAGGCTGTAGCCATCGGAAAACGCTGAGGGTAAGACGCATGCACTCCTACAAACGCAAAAGCCCGACGCGCGGGATCACGATGCTATAATTTCTGCATGCCCTGCAACATGTGCTTGTCTAAGGGCAAGTTGGCCACCAGCTTCTTGAGTTGCTGATTCTCGGCTTCGAGTTGCTTCAGCGGCGTAGCTCGCTCGTGCCCAAGCCACCGTATTTCTTCATCCAATTGTAGAAGGACGCTTCACTGATGTCTATCTTTCGACTGGCTTCGGCGACCTTGGCACCCGTCTCAGCTTGAAGGAGAGAAAGACGGTTTGGAGTTCGGTGAACTTGGACTTATTCATGATCCTTGTGCTGTGCGATTGGATAACACGAGGATCTGGGGTTCTAGTTTTGACTGGGTCAACTCCAATCCCCGCAGGTGTATGAGGGAATCTATGTTGCGCGAGTTGATTCCCGAGTTATTCAGTCTATTCGTCCGTGCTGGTATAGGTTCTAACGCCTTTGGGGAGGGAATTGCGTGGCAGTAGAGATGCTTGAAGTGGAATTCCCATTTACCGAAAGGTACCAAGACTTTGCAGTTCAAATAGACCGAAAAGTTTAACCTATGTTTTATCCGTAAATGAAAAAGTTTTTGTAAATAGATAACTTACATAGACTAATTGTGGACCTAGCGCTGGTTTTATCGAATCATTTCATGCAAGGTCTGAGGAGAATATGCGAACTGCGCCCTGTGCTAGACGTGCAGCCGCTTTAGCTGTAAATGCCCTCGAAAAGCGGTGCAGGCATCATGTCGTGATCTACTATGCGAAGCTCGAACCGCATGGGAAAGGGCAAAGACGGCTCGTTCTTACTGCAGATTCCAGATGACTCCTGTAGTTGTCGGTTGCATTACGGTAGAAGAGGACAGGGCCAGTATTCCTCAGCGCCTCTCGTAGTGAGGTACCATCTTACGCAGCTGAGATATTATGACAGGGTTGGTTTAACCTCGCCTCCCGCTCATACAGATGTTTATGAGACTTGTACGACTTGCTGAGACTTTTGGTGTGATGTACCGCGATCCTTTCCAGTGTGGCACCTCTCCCTCATAGTAAGACGATGGAGAGAATAGGCTCATTGCCTTCTTATGGCTCGAAGGACCATGATACCTTTCACAGGCACAGTCAACCCGTATGCTTGACCTAAAACGCTGTAGCTGATCTCGAAACATTCAGCACTATTTTAGCGTCATGACGTCTTAGCACTAATACTAATTGCCAATGTTATGGCTACCACTCTCAAGTCCAAAAGGGCGACCATCTACTTTGAGGCCGATCTGCACAAAGCACTTCGCCTCAAAGCGGCGGAAACCGAGCACTCCGTCTCTGAACTCGTCAATGATGCCGTGCGCCTGCTCCTAGCCGAAGATGCCGAAGACCTCGCCGCGTTACGCGAACGTGCTGATGAACCCACGCTGACCTTCGAAGCCTTCGTAGAAGACCTGCGCTCACGTGGAAAGCTCTAGACCGTATCGCATTCTCATCAAACGGTCGGCAGCACGGGAGATTGAGGCCATCGGACAACGGCGAGACCGGGAGCGTGTGATGGCGCGTATTGCACGGCTAGCCGATGATCCACGTCCTCCGGGTAGTACCAAGCTTTCAGGTCAAGAAGCCTATCGTGTGCGTCAAGGTGACTATCGTATTGTATACACGATCGAAGATGACATATTGACGGTGGAGATCGTCAAGGTGGGGCACCGCCGAGATGTGTATCGCTAGGCTTAGACATCAAGCGATCAGCGCGGTAGATGTGCTACGAGCGAAGGGATGGATGGCGTGTTTGCAGAGGAATGGGTAGGGGGCTGTCCCCCTAGGCGTCCGTCTAAACTGGATACCCCTTCCGACGGATAGAGATATACATAGGGCGTGTTTAATCTCGCTCCTGTTCCACAAGCATGTTGTACGACTTGCACAACTTGGTGTGACTGTTACAAGGGCGGGGATGAGGTGGTACAAATACCCCCATTTTCTCACGTGCCAACGCCCCGTTTTACCATGCCTTCTCATAAGGATGAATACTCCCTGCCTCCTTACCTCAAATCGTCGATTACAGCCTATTTAGCGTGATTATGACGTAGTCTTCTAGGAGGTTGCTCCCCATTAGGATAAACGCGCCAAAACCAAGTGGTACAAATCGGTTCCTTCGTCGTGCAAAGCTGCCCCTGAAAACGCGCAACCTTTGCCCTGAAAGTTGCATCTGCCTTAGACCAAGTCTTCCTCATGGCAAATCACGACAGGCTGCGCGTATAGGCCGATTCCTATCTGCACTGCAGTATGAGTCATTAACCCAACTATTAGGGGGTGTCTCCATCCTGCACGCAAAGAGTTACCTCACCGTGCCGATGTAAACCGGCCCTTATCCTCATGGCCGCTCGGTCATGCTCTGACAAAACAGCCCAATTTCACACAAAAAGGGTGGCTGCATACCTCGTGGCTGCTCATGCGAGTAGGTTTACACATCCCGCACTTTTACCGTTAGTCAATCCTCAACCCTGAACGCCATCGGTTGGTGCTGGACACACGTCCATGCTCTATAGATCGGGCGTGTCTTAGTATGGTGCGTATCGGCCAACATAATCGTGGTTTTTGGCAGCTTCCAACATGAAATCACCTAGCCTCTCATTATCGTGCTGCTGGCCCACAGTACCGACTTGCACCCCACGTAAAGGCACCATGTTTCACGGCGTAAGGTCGAAGCTGTATCAACGCCCGCGATATAGTCATTCTAGTGTCACATTTCCCCCTCAAAGTGACACCTTCCTTTCATGCCCTTGCTACACAGGGATTCGTTTTAAACGCGCTGGAATCGGCGTTTTCGTTGCTGGTCTATTCTATGTGTTCGAGTGTCACATTTCGACCTATCTCACGACGTCCGATTCTCTGTCTATTTAACGTCGCTGTGCGGCCTTTTTAGCGCAGATCTCCCTCGACTTGGCCCGGTATATCCCTTGGCGCCTGCGTCGAATTACGGGCGTTCTAGAGCCTTCATTTGGGGTGATATCCATGTGGGCTTTTTTCGTCCTTATTCCTGCTCCACAGCGATGCTACTTCACCAGCAGCATGGTCTGGCTCTGCTGATGGGTCGGCGTGATGAGGCGGTAAAGGTACACACCCGAGGCGACGAGCCGACCCGCGCGGTCGCGGCCGTCCCACACCACTTCGTGCCATCCGGCGGCGTGCTGCCCGGTCACCAGTTCAGCCACTTCACGGCCCAGCACGTTGTACACCACCAGCCGTGCTTGTTCTGCTTGG
>CAYYHN010000130.1:0-8975 GCA_964471245.1 uncultured Rhodothermaceae bacterium
ACATCCCACGCAGCCATTTCGCAAGGTCGTTGCCCTTATTTGAATGGTATTGGGCCTAGACCGCCAAGACTCAGGTTAATCACATCGGCGGCATCATCCGTTTTCGGGTCTTGGTCCGGATCAAGGGCGCGCTCAATACCTGCAAGGATACCCGATTGCTGGCCAAAACCTTCTGCATCGAGCACTTTGTAGGCCAGTAGGTTTGCATTCGGTGCGACGCCCATCAGGAAAGGGCCATTGCCCGCAGCGATTCCGGCAACGTGGGTGCCGTGTCCATCGTCGTCCATCGGGTCAGCGTCATCATTTACAAAGTCGTACCCACCTATGACGCGATAACTCGGCCCAAAGCCACCGCCCAAATCGGGGTGACGATAGTCTACGCCCGAATCGATAATGGCGATGGTGACACCTGTACCTGTCAACTGATGCAGCAGGTGCACTTGGTCGGCACCAATGATGCGGTTGGTATCATTGTCATACGCAGTTGGTGTGCTGTCTTCGGTCCATCCACCATGTGTGACTAGGAGGTCAGGGTGCACCTTGGCTACATAGGGCAAGGTTGCTAGCGTCGTGGTGGCCTCGCGGGGCACCGTCAGCGCTAGGCCGTTGAAGGCTGCCTCGAAGCTGCGGCGATGCACAGCCGACGGGACGGCAGCCGCAAGGGCGCTGCGGAACGTTGCTTGCTGGTTCGCTAGGGATGCTTTGCCGCTGCGTTGTGCGAGCAGCGGTGGTGCTGCGAGTTGGACGATGACCTCTACCGTCGCCGTACTGTCCATCACAAAGGACGTTGCCGGTGCATCTCCTTGCCACCAGAGTACGCTACCTTTTGTTGGTACAGTATGTTCGAATTGGGGCGTATCGGTGCCTGAGGGTGCAAAATGCACCTGTGCATGTCCATTTTTTTCAAGGCTACCGAGGACGAGGACGGTCCAAATCAGAGAAATTGCAAGTTTTTTTCGGCAGCACATACGAAGCGAGCGGCGGGCGGCGTTATAGGCGCGATGTGTGGGATGATGCTACGCGAACAGCATCTGAAAAGACGCGTCTGGGCGCTGGCTCGGGCGCGTCTTTCCTGTAACATGCTGCATCGGATTCATACCAAGCCGTGCAACTTGCTCCTAGTGCTTGCGTTGACGAACCCACAAGAAAATTACAGGATCGGGCTGAAAAAGTCGGCATACTTTTTTCAATACCCTTGCTCCTAGAATCGACATATACCGCGGCTGCCAACCTGACAGCTGTGGAGCCAGGGTCTTCGCGGCGATAGCCTTAGGGTTGCCGTGTGCCCTGCACGAGCTGATGTAAACCAACTTGGCTGCAAAAGAGAACCATGCAAACCATCCGCAAGCTTTCTGCTGTGCTGCTCATCGTGGCGGCCTTCATGGCCGGTGTATTCTTCACCACGGCGGGCGTCAACTTCTTTGGTGAAGGCGAAAGTGCTGTGCCTTCAAGCTTTGCCACGACGGAAGCTACGACCTACGAAGACCCAACCTACGAGATTGAGCCCCCAGCTGGCATCGTCAGCTTCGAAGACGCCTTCGTCAAGATCGCCGATACCATCAACCCGATGGTCGTCCAGATCCGCGCCGAGAGTGTGGCCGAGGAGCAGGCTGAGTCGAACAACCCGCTTGACCAGTTCTTCCGTAACCCCAATCCCGGCCCGCGCCAAGGTCTTGGTTCAGGCGTTATCGCACGGGACAACGGCTTCATCATCACCAACAACCACGTCATCGAAGGGGCTGATAACCTCGAAGTCGAACTGTTCGACGGGCGCGTGCTGGAGGCTGAAGTCGTCGGTACAGACCGCGACAGCGACTTGGCAGTGATCAAGGTGGATGAAAGCAACCTGCCGTACATCCGCTTCGGTGATGCAACCAACGTGCGCGTTGGCCAGTGGGTGTTGGCCTTTGGTTCGCCGCTAGCCCAAGAACTGGGCAACACGGTGACGGCTGGCATTGTGAGTGCGCTCGGACGTAACAGCGAAGGCCTCCGCCAGTTCAACCTGTTCACGAGCTTCATCCAGACGGATGCGTCGATCAACCCCGGCAACTCGGGCGGCCCACTGGTCAACCTACGCGGCAACCTGATTGGCATCAACTCCATGATCTACTCGCGCAGCGGTGGCTCACAGGGCATCGGCTTCTCGATTCCGGTCGATGTGGTCGAGAACGTCGTGTCGCAGATCATCGAAACCGGTGGTGTAGAGCGTGGCTTCCTCGGCGTGCAGTACGACGCCATCAGCCCGGCTTTGGCTGAAGCCTTGGATCTGCCGCGCGGTGCGGCACAAGTCTCTGTGGTGACACCGGGTACGCCTGCTGAAGATGCGGGCTTGGAAGTAACAGACATCATCCTGACGGTCGACGGCGTCGAACTCCGTGACCACACGCAGCTGCCCGTCCTGATTGGCAACAAGCGGCCAGGCGATGAAACGGTCATCGGTATTTTCCGCCAGTCGAACGAGCGCCGCATGGAAGTGACCGTGGTGCTGGGTGACCGCGATGAATTGATTGCAGCTACCATGCCAGAGGGCGACGGCAATACGCCTAACAACGATACGGACGAGATGGACATGGAGTCGCTTGGTCTTGAGTTGATCGAGCCCACTCCAGCCGTTCTCCAGCGCTTCGATCTCGAAGGTGTCCGCGTCGATGGCTTGCTTATCACTAGCGTCGACCCCAACAGCGACGCCGCCCGCAACGCCGACCTCCAGCGCGGCGACAGCATCTTCCAAGTTGATGGGCAAGATGTTGCCACCGTGGCGGACTTCCGAACTGTCTACCGCGACATCGACCCTGGTGATCGTTTCCTTATCCGCGTTCAGCGGCGCCTCGCCACCCCCGATGGCATCCAGACGCGCACGATCCTGACGGCACTGACCAAGCCTGAGTAACGGTAAGCAAGCCGTCTTCACGTTTCAATACCAACCCGGCCCGAAGCATCAGCCTTCCGGCCGGGTTTTTTCATGCCCGAAACGCAAGTTGTGTCCAACTTTCGTGGGGTGGACAGGATGGATGTTTGAAATGGTTGGACAGGTAACATTGGCATCCTTGCCCACTTCACCCTTTCTAACCTCCCATCCCCCCAACAACACAAAACTGCAACAGATAAACACAGGACTTGCAACAGATAAAGCAAGCGAAAAGAGTGTGGGTGCGACAAAACGAGTCATTGAGGCAAGGTGTAAAATCCTTGTACGACCTGTCCACGAAACCACAACGCAGCCTGCTTCAACAGCAAAGGTTCATGCAGACCAGCAAGATAGCGCATCGTGAAGTAGTGGCCTTCAATCTCGATAGCTGAGCCGCCGCCGGTCGTCTCAGTTGGTTGAACTAAGATAGGCTTATCAATACGAAAGATGTGGGTGCCGTCGTGTGTCAGTACATGCTTCCATTTCTTAGGCACGCGACGAATCACAGCATAGTGCAAACGAAGGTCGCGAGGTAGCTCGGACGCGAATAGTTGTCGGGCACGGTCAAGCAACTCGTCGTCGCTCAAGTCTTCGTGTTCAGGCGTGATGCCAACGAGCACATGGGTGTCGATCACGGTCAAAATGTCGATGGCGATTTGTCCGCCCATACGGTGGAACGCGGCAAGGCGACGCAGCCGTGAGCGCATCGCCTCGTCTACGGGAAGTAGGTTGAGGTTTTTCATAACAGCAACGAGTGCAGGGGGCTTTCGCCCCCTTGGTGGTTAGAGTTTGATTAGACGCTTGTTCGTGATGTCGTAGATCGCGATTTGTTTGTTATAGCGCCCAAACGCGATGGCTTCGTCCTCTTGGTCGTTGGGGAAGATTTTGACACTGTCCCAATACCATAGCTTGGTTTCATCGTCACGCCATCCGCCGATCACTTGGTTGTGCGTGGTGGCATGAGCGATGACGCTGTAAATCCAGCCGATGCCGGGTGAGTCGCCTTCGTCACGCTGGGTTTCCCAATAGGCAACAGCAATGCCTTCGGTTACGTGTTCGAGCGTGGGAATGCGGACAGTGAATCCTGCCGGGTTGGCGTAAGCTAGTTCGAGGAGTTCTCGTACCATTTGTTTAGTTGTTTGCGCGGGGTCTCCGCTTGTTAGTTGTTGTCGCAGGGTCTCTGCGTGTGATGGTGTTTCTTACGTGGTGCAGATGCTAAATGTTGCGTTTTTGATATCAAAAAAGCCGTTTTTAGTCGCGAGCAGGCACTAAGATTCCATCAGCTAGCGTAAACAAATCGGAGGGGCTTGCATCGTTTTCGGTGGCGAATGGGTTAGGCTCCCAATCGTGGATACAGTTCCAGCCGCCGCAGTTCTCGTGGACTGGTTCGCGGTTCCCATTGCGCATTCGGGCAATCACGTCTTCGTGATGCGTTGAACCTATCAGGACGGTGCAGAATGGACGGTTTGTGTCGCGACGTAGGCCGACGTATTCGTAATAGTAGACGCCTGCGAGTCGTGCCTTCGCGGCTTTGGCAATGCGGGCGTGGGTATTGACCTGCGTTTGAGCGATGGTCTGTGCATAGTTGCGCACACGGCCTCCTACGGCTTCGAGGCGCTGCTTTAGTCCAATTGAGCTTTCCCCTTCGAGGATGGATTCGCGGACGGCTTGCGCGATGCTACGCTTCTGTATGTCGCTGTAGCGACCTAGCTCATTCAGATTGGTTTGCTCGATGGCGAGTAGCCTAGGTAGGTCGCGTGTGACGGGGGCGTCGAAGTCGGCGTAAAGCGTATCGACCAATTCAACCGCTTCGCCGTACGTCTTGACGATTTTCTCAACGTAGGGGCGGAATTGGCCGTCGAAGATTTGTTCGAGTAGGCGGACGAGTTCGGGGTCGTTAGCGTCGTAATCGGTGCGACTGAGCAGGTCGATGATGCGCGCCTCGATAGTACGATAGGCAGTTTTGAAGCGCAGGCCAACGAGTAAGGCGTTTAGCTCTCGCCGGAAATGGTCGTATCGTTGCTGATTAATTGCCATTGTTCAAAGCTCCAAGTCGGTTTGTTTTCCGACATAGCGGTAAAACTTCGACTCCTCCAACCATGTGCATCCGCAGTCATTACAGACGACGTAGCGCCATACAGCGTTTGCAAACTGCTGAGTGCCATACACCTTTGTGGGGCCTTGGCTGGCACGGTCCTCACTAGGCGTTTTGTTGCCACAGTCGGGGCAGGGTATGGAAACAGATTTCTTACGCACGTCTCGTAGTGCTCATGTTGCCAATTGAAAGGTACGGTTGAAGACTTCCATCGTGGCGATCACGTCCGCTTCGCAGTATGCAGCGACTTCGGCGATGCGGCCTTCTTTGACGGCTTGATGCACCGTTTCTGCGGTGACGGCTCCGCTTTTGGGGCTGGTGATGCTGAGCAGATCACACACGTCGTCGAGGCCGTAGCCATACCAAAAGTGCTGTAGGTCGAAGTGCTCGTCGTGCCGGAATTTGTGCGTGCCCATCATGTCGCACATGCGAGCATTGGGAATGGCTACGCCGTGATGCAGCGACCGGGCACGGAGGAACGGCACGTCGAATAGCTTTCCATTGAATGTTACCCAACGTGCATGGTCAACCATAAGTAGGTCTTTCCATAGCTGAAGAAGCATAGATCGTTCTTCGCTAGGCGACGAAGCAGTGTAGCTACGTGGCTGTCTTTCTCCACGCTTGAACGACATGCAGCAGATCCACCCCAAGTGGCTATGGGTGGCGCGAACGCGGCGATTAATCTTGGCGACCTGATCGACGTAGTCCGGATCGTTCAGCTTTAAGCCAGCTTTGCGAATTTCGCTTTGGAGGCGCAGGTCGCGCCGCCGCTGCTGCCGAGGACTGTAGCTGTCCTCGGGCAGCGGGCACGTTTCTATATCCCAAGCTATGATCATTGGACCTTATGCGGCTCTATGGTGACAGAAGATGGAGCCTGCACGATTTTAATGTGCTCGAAGGTGTCATCGACGAAGCCCTTGACCTTCGACTTGCTCACCGTCGTTTTGACTTGGATGCACTGGTTTAGGCCGCGATTGCGTAGCTCAGCACATGCTTCAGCTTCGTTTTTCACAACCACGCTGGTGCGTCCGGCCTTGAAGGTGACGTTGCCACCATCAAAGCGGGCTGTTTTGCCCTTGTAGCCGTCTAGGATCTCTGCTTCGTTGTCGCGGGCATAGGCTTCGAGTGATGGCAAGAGTTCGCGTTGCTTGGCTTGGTGTCTGTTGATTTGTTTTCGCCAGCTTTTCGCCAGCTTCTCGAACTCATCGTTCATTTGCTGGGTCAAGCGTTCTTCGCGTGATATAGCGTTAAAGTAGGTATTTAGCTTCCGCTTGAACTCGGCATATGAGGCGATAGCTGGCGTTTCGGTTTGGGTTGCTGACATGATCAGTTTAGGATGTACGGGAGACCCGAATCATTAAAAGGGATAGTGCGAATGAAGGCGTTCCAGACCTGCCAGTCGTAGTAATCGTGCAGCGCATAGTTCGCTTGATAGGTGCGAAAATCAACGTGCTGCTTGATGGCACGATTGCGACAGTACAAGCGGTGGCGACGTAGCAGGAACAAGAAGCCGGGCTTGTAGGTGTTCATGCGGCTTTGGTGCGCTGGGCGTCCAAGACTTGTTGCACAATGCCTCGGATTTCGGGGTCGGTTTCCTTGCCGAGTTCGAGGTCGGAAATCTTGGTGGTAGAGAGTCCAGTTAGGCTGGATACTTGCTTTTGTGTCAGGTCTAATGCAAGACGTTGTTCGCGCAGGTCACGCGGTAGCATGTCCATTGTGAGGGCAGGGATTCCGGCCTCGGCTAGCGGTTCGAGGTGCTTTTCTAGCGCATGGTCCAACTGCAACACGGTAGGGTGGATAGCAGCCATATATTCTGCGACTCCGTCCCCAAGGACTTTGCCATAGACCGTGTTCAGGTAGCGAACCCGCTCAGTCAGATTCATCCACGCCGAATCCTCTATTAAGTCAATCGTGCGTGTACGATAGCCGACCTCGCCATATTTGGCGATCTTCGAGCGTAGACCCTCCTGCCCGACGAGGATCACGGAGAACAAGCCGTTCTGCCCATTGTAGATCAGGCTTTCGCGCAAATCCTTGATTGCCAACAGCGTGTTGGCATGCATGCGGTGTGCGTTTTCGAGGATCACAACGAATTGTTTCTTGTGCCGCACAACATGTTCACCCAAGAGGGTGCGGAGTTGAATTTGGCGCACAGCATAATCGCGCCGCACCTGTGCTGCGCCATCTAGGGCAAAGATCATTTCAGTAACGATCTGCCCAATGGTCAAACGCTCGCGAGCCGCATTGTTTACCGAACAAACCGTCGTTGCTTCGAGCCCTTCGAGTGCTTTGCCAACGAGCGTGCTTTTCCCGCTGCCAAAGCCTCCGATCACGGCGGTCATGCGCCGGGAGAGGATGGCACGTTTTAGCATTCGTTCGTATCGTTGATGGGTCTCTGACCAGTAAATCGTGGATCCGTCGATCCCGAATTGGTCCAATAGTCCGATGTCCTTATTCATAGTGGGTACAGTTTGGGTTATTGATGGAGGCATGACCCGGCCCGACGTTGCAGCGTCGAGGCCGGGTTTTGGTTACGCGATGAATTGAAGCCCTTGTGTGTGCAACATCTTGGCGACACTGAAGACCTGTTCTTCGGTAAACTGAGCGAGCTTTCGGTGCTCAATGCTTGGTTCTTGGTCGTCCTCGTCGAAGTAAAAAGCTGATGCTGCGTGTATGGCTAGATCTGCGGTTGCAATCATCATCTTGATCTCAACGCGAGGCCCTTCTTCGTCATCGTTTTGGGCGACGAGGGCAACTTGGCCGTATTCGTCGTGCTCGAAAAGGCGCACGAAGTCGGGAGGTCTGATAGCTGGTTTCATGGCTAGAGTCGGTTTAGGAAGTGGTCGCTACACTTGGGGCACGGAACGGTAACGGTGCCGCGATTATCTGGATCAGAAAGAACCCACCCGAGTCCATTGCAGCGCTTGCAACAGATGCAGCGATGGCGAGGCTCACGGCATCGAAGGCAGGGGTCCACGTCTATGGCCTCATGGATACTGGCAAAGTCATCCTCCGACCATCCTGTGTTATTGCCAAATTCAGTCACTACTCACCCTCTATGTTCTTGACGTGTGCCATCTCTAAGCCGAGATCGACGGAGGCGCGTAGGCACATGGCGGCGATCTGTATGAGTTCGATGCGCATGGCTGATTGGTCAACCTCCTTCTTCTTGCACTCGTCCCAGAACTCGTCCACCTCTTCGAGGATGACGGCATAGGCTTCGTGCGGAGAATTGAAGGCGTTGCTGTGCAACCGAATGGCTCGATGAAACTCGTTCTCCATGTCTTCGGAAAAGAACGCGACGCATGCGCCCTGTGAGGACTTGAGCGAAGAAGCCTGCCTGATAACATCGATGGCGCACATCAGGTGCGAGGCGCGATTGTAAAGCATGCTTGCCTTAATCGGCACGTCCGTTTGTGGACTGATGCCGTCCCGACCATTGGCTTCGCATTCAAAGGCGAGCGCCACGGTTTCTATCTGTGTGAGTGCCCTCTGTACTGGCGTCATACAGCCCTCCGCAAGGTGCTGGTTAGTTGATTAGTGATGGAAGAAATCAGTTGTTCGAGATCAGGCTCGGCGATGCTGTGCTGCACGAGGTCCGACAGGTTGTAGTCGGCGGGGTCGATGCCTAGCCCGCGCAGGGCGGTGCCGATGCGGGCTAGGGCATCGAGCTTGGCGATCATGCGCACGGATGGCTCGCGGGCTTGGAGGATCGGCGACTTTGGCTGGACGGGTTTGGGCCTTGGAGCCAACGACCGAATCTTCTGGGGCTTGCGCTGCTTGAGTTCGCGCTCGACATCGGCGGCGGCGCGCTGGGCGTAGGTCTGGTGTGGGCGTCCGGTGAAGTTGTCGAGTTTCTGAAACTTGTAGGGTTGCAGCGTGAAGACCGCGCCTTCGCGGTAGCCGGTAATAAGCGTAGCGACGAACGCACCGTAGACGATCGAGATTACGCCCAGCACACCGAGCGCGTAG
>CAYYHN010000131.1:0-8969 GCA_964471245.1 uncultured Rhodothermaceae bacterium
CACACCATGCGTGTGGTTGCCGAGTGACCTTCCGTACATAATGCCAGTGCGAGCGCGTACGCCCTTTATCCCTTTACTTTTCCAGCACGAACTGATCCCGCATACGCCCTTCAGCATCCGTCACCGTGACGGTTAGTGTTCGTCCGTCGATGTGCACCATCGTGTAATGGTAATCAGAGAATACTTTTCGGGTAAACCAATTACGTGTAGGAGACGATCGTTCGTGATTGCCGCCACCACCACCCGTTTGCACATACACAACGCCGTGCTCGTTATCCACGCGATGGGAATGAACCCCGTGTGTGCGCTCATAGCTGTGTAAGTGCCCGAAGAACACGACGTCGACCCCATGCTTCTCGTAGATGTCCACAAAGTCGTTGCGCACGCGTAGGTCGCCATTTTCCGACGGTTCACGCATGGTATCGCCGTAGTCATTCTCGTCAGACGAGTACGTGGGATGATGATGCCCAGCAAACTTCCATGTAGCATCCGACTTGGCTAAGGCATCATCTAGCCATTCCCGCTGCTGCCTTCGAAACGCAGGGTCCTTCTCTTCGCGATGAGACATATTGGTGTCCAGCATAAAAAACTCGGCATCGCCATGACGGTACGAATAGTAGGGCAGCGCATCATCAGGTAGATGGTGATAGTGGTCGTACCAAACGCGATCCCCTTCACCGTTACCGGGAGCAGGCAACACCGGAATACGGCTGGCCAACTGCGTCATACCCAGAAAGTATTCGTGCGTCCATTGCCAGCGGTGGTTTGCTTGGCCGCCATCCGTCAAGTCGCCTACGAGCATGACAAAGTCGGGGCGCTCTTCCCAAATAAGCTTCGCGATGCGATCGTTTACAAACGGCCGGGCCTCGGTATCGCCGACCACGGCAAAAGAAATGGGTTGACCCGGCAGAGGAGCCGTTCTAAACGTAAGACCACCGGAGTTGATCACCTCGTTGTCTGCCGAGATCGATTCGATGCGATAGAAGTAAGGGGTGTCTTCGGTGAGGTTGTCAAGCGTGACTTTGTGGGTGCGCTGGGGTGTATTGATGGTGAGGCTGTCTGCATACGGCAGTTCGGTACCCCAAAACACCTTAGCTCGTGCCGGCCGATCGGTCTCCCAAGGCAAGTTGATGGCGTCATCAATGACGGTATTGAGATAAGGGCCTGCCGTGTAGTGGAAGAAATCGGCATAGACCTGACCGTTTTCGAGTAGTTCAAGTTGCTGCGAGAACGCGTTGCTAACTTCTTCTTCATTCAGCCCGTAGTCATAGAAGTTGACAAGACGCACCGTATTGCCCAAATCCATGTAGGGCTCTTCCTCCAGAAAAGCGCTGATTTCTAATCGCGCATCTTCTGCGAAGTCAAAGGTGTTTGTGCTAGACACTGCCTGCGCGACAACCTCGCCGTTGTTGTACAGGGTAAACACACCTTCTTCGAAGACTCCCACGAGGTGATTCCAATAGCGTTTGACGGATGTGATACCCTCGACCTCTACTCCGTGGGACCGGTGTGCTTTTTCGACTACGATGGAAACCGTTTCAGCATTCTGCACTTCACCGAAATAAACGGTGTTATCATAGTACCCCAATAGCCATCGCACTTCTGCGCCAGGACCTTGCGTCACACCCGCAAAGGCTCCAATTGGGCGATTGACGTGATTGACGGTAAGCATCTCTATGGAGAAATCCTTAGCAGGCAAGTCAGGGTACTTTAGTAGGTTGGTCACGTAGTCGGTTGCATGCTCGCCGCGATGTGACATCGAGGCTGGACGCTGAGCAAACAAGCTGACAGGTGACGTGACGAGGGCGCTACGAGGTCCGGGGTAGTTTGCTGCACTGCCCGGCAATACGTACTGAGGCCAGAAGTCCCAGTGATGCAGGGTGTCTGATCGATGCACTTGTGCATACAGTTCCGATGGGACCAGAACGAGAAAGAAGAAGTAGATCAGCGGCTTCATAACGTAGGGAGGTCTCGTAAGTCATAGAACGCCAACCTTGGCGCACATGACAAGTTGACCACGCACTATTACGATCCTGTTAGTACAAGGCTATGAGTTGATTAACAGGACGAAGCGCAAAGGGGTAACATCATCTCACCGCCACGCTCTACAGCAAAGCTGAAGATTGATGTATATCATCGTTTATCTATGCTCGACAACACCCCATACACGTGCACTATAGCACTGCGGAGTGACCTTGCTGGTTACGTGTGGTGAGTCGCGTTCATTGGAAGATCCCAGAGCCAACAGCTAAGAGCCAACAACAGCGGCACACAGCACCAAACCTGCACACTTGCCATCAAGGTCTTCTAGTGCCGTTATACCTCATCACGATGGTCTTGCCTTGGCTACCAAGACTCAAAGGCACCCTCAACTGTGTCTAGGTAAAACCCTGCTCAGAGGTAAAATCGTTGACTTAATGATTTTCTTTTTCAATACCGTATCGATATAGCCGAATTATTACTATATCGTTACCTTGCAGTGGAGCCCTCAAGAAGGAAAAGAAAACTCTTGGAAAGGTGGCGCAGTCAAAGGAACTCTGGCAGTTCCGTTCTCTATCCACTGGTCAGTTCTCATGACAAAGAAAAAGTACGGACGTGAGCGGCTCACCGAACTTGCGGAGCAAGTTTATGGCAGCAATGCTCAGAAGTGGCTGAACACATACAATAAGCAACTCGACGGTGTGCCATCCGATCTAATCCAGCAGAACCGAGGCAAAGAGGTCCGCAAGTACTTGAAAGTAACGCTAGCAGGTGTACTTCAGACATAGGCGCACCTTTTTCACAGAGGCTCCTACATCTGTACAGCCTAGGGCTTTACCCTACTTATTTGATGGGATGTTGCTCAAAAGTACATTTTAGCCATACGGTGAAGGGCTATTCGAGGTGACGCATAGACGTTCTATATCGTCAAAGGCATAGTTAAAGGCTTTACTAGATGCAAAGCTGTTGTACTACAGCCGAGAGCGAATATCAGGAGTGTCGTACATCAATGTCGACGGTGTTAAAATGCTATTACAGAATGGATGAGTTCATCTACACATCCAATCAATCCCAAGTGAGATTGCAAAAAAAGCTAATCGCAAACAGAAAAAACCACACACAAAACGGCTTATTTTTCAGTGTATTGCCATCATTTACTATACACACATACAGCACAGATTACTATAGTAACTACCAAACTCTAGCGGCTCCTTTTTTTCGCAAACCATGATACAAAAGCTTGGCCTAAAGGGCTAAATGGGGCTTTCTCATGGCTTCGAATAGTCTTTTTTGAAGACATTTATTCTCGTATGTATTTTTTTGAAACGGTATCGACAAACGAGTTATCGTACTCAAAGTGTATATGTCACAAATTACACATCTAGTGGACACGCTGGTATGCTTTTGTGTCTACCCATTTTAGTTTAATTATGACTGGCGAGTGACCACCTACTATGGTCTTCTAACTCAGCAAGACGAAGTTCACACTCGGCCATAACCGCTTGTTCTAGCTCATCTATCAACGCATTAGGATTTTGTATCCTATTCTTCTCAGCAACGGCAAAGAGGTACTTTTTTAGTTCCGTACGAGTACTCCCTGTTGCTGACCGATCCACATTGCCGATCAACCAAGGCATCCCGTCCCTTTCAATCAGTGCAAGGACACTTGCGCTCTTTAAATCACGATGGTTTCTGATAGGTGGGCACACGCTGTCCGAAGACATTATTACAGCACGATAGGCACGATACCACTGATCGACCAGCTTAGCATATATTTTTTTGTTTTGCAGTTGTAGCAAAGAAATCTGACCTATGAAGTTCATCACTGATCGCCTTTTTTTGAGGCTATACTCTATTCGGAGTAGACGATCCAAGACTCCTGCTTCAAGCCCTTTATCATAGAACATCAAGGAGCGTTCACCATTATAAAAAGTAATGGACTCGTTTGGACTTATTTGAGTCTTTGCCCTCAGAATCAGTTCCTGAGACTCAACAAGGTTAACGTAGCAACGAATAGGGTGCTGGAGTGCGATCGTACCTGAAATATCCATTCCTGTGATCAGCGTTTTTCTGGTATCGAAACGAAATCGTAGGGCAAGATCATCAACCACCTCACAGAGATCACCATACTTTAGCGTTTGAATGTTGTTACCATATGCATATTTCGGCAAACTGAGTCTTATCACAAGGTCTTTCCCATTATGGCTGATAAAGTTGAGGCCTTTATCTTTGCACTTTATCGTGCGCTCACCTGTATGCATATTCACTTGCTCGACCATATGAAGCAAATCTGACGGCTCTGGAGCCCCGTACGCACGGAAGGTTATCGTATCAAGCATGATTTCGGAAAACACGTCCCAATGTCGCATTGTTATAGACCTTGCGTTGTCCAAGTGCCGAGTGGCTGCCTCCTATCCGCATGGAAAGCAGACCGTGCAATAGCCACTTTCGTAAAGCTGTCGACCAAGTTGAGTGCTATAGGTCACCCGGCATTTCAGCAACGCGCTGGCAACCACTAGTTTGGCGGTGTCAATAGAGCTTCAACATCCTTTTGACGAAACCGCACCATTCGTCCCCTCAAGTAGACGGTGGGCAAAACACCCTCACGTCTCAGCTTCCATACCGTCGTCCTAGATACCTGTAACCAAGTGCATACTTCCTTGACTCTCAACAGGCGGTCATTTGCTGGTTTTGGAGATCCCTTCAGTCCAGCATTTTGCGGAGGTTTCGTTGTTGTTAAGATGTGTTCTTTCATCGCCTTATCGGTTTTGGATTGTTAGCCGATGCGATGGTACCTCAAAGTATGCCTGGATAAAATCCGGATAAAATCCAACCTACTCTTCCCACTCAGGATGCGGATATTGCAGTGCGAAGAATGACACAACCTCCTTGATGATGGGCTCCAACTCAGCCTGTCTTTCGTTGCTAATCACTTCCTGTCGTGCAAGCTCATTGAAATAGCGCCTAAGACTATCAACTTTACCCTTTCTTTCCAGCTTGATCCGCTTGTACCAGTAGTATGCATATTGACTATTCGAGGCGAACTTGTCTCGCGGGAAGCAAACACGGAGCCTATGTAATACATATGCTAAATTGGTTAATGACCCTCGCCAAGTCATCAAATCATTTTCGACGGTCAATAACTCATGATGCCTATCCACATCGATAGATTCTTCTCGCACTAGTCCTAGCTCTTCAACAGGCTCTGGAATTGGGTCGTGTTGTAGCTCACGTCCCTCTTTTGGCCATTGGATATCATGAGAGGTATACCAATCCCGGAAGATTTCTTTAACCCTTTGCCAAAAGGCGTATTGTGTTTCCGCAGAAGTATGCTTGCCTAACATCTCCTCCAGCCGTATTACTTCAGCATCGTTAAGCGCCTTGCAAGCATTATAGTTTGGCAATGGATCCTGAGGGGTGATTTCTGGAAAAGCATCGCCATCTGCATGGTAGTACGTATCGATTGCCAAGTGGTCACGGACGTCACAAGGAAGACCGTCCTCCCCTGGGCGAAACACCGCGCACTGAATCCACAATCGCCCGTTGAATGAGCCCACGTACTTGTGTAAGACAAAACATTCGGCAGAACCAACTTGGTTACGTAGTGCATGATTGCCACGTATCGGTTTTAACGCGTCCTGCAGTTGCCATATGGCTTCCTTCAAGTCCCACAGAAGTGACTTCGTTCAAGCCAATCCAGCTCAGGATACGTTTCACCTGCTTCAATGAAATTGATTTGCTTCGACAGGTAATTTGTCCGCGCATCAAGATCATCAATGCTACTCGCAGCATCTAGGATGGATTTTTTTGCAAGTTCTAATTTTTCCATGGCCGAACGTATTCCCGTTTGGAGTTCAGTTATAGTCCTCCAAACGCTTGCTTCATCTTTACTCTGAGGGCATCATCATCCCGACCTTTGTAGAGCCGGAGTGTTTTCAAATCGTCGTGCGTGAAGCCTAAGAGGTCATCAGCATCCATGGCTTCAGCCAAGCCAAGTGTAACAAACGTTTTCCGGCTTACATGCATTGTCAAGCACTCCCACTTGGAACGGGTAGCCTTGCGCCGCTCGCCACCCACAAGGCGAATCTCGGAAACGGACTCATTGATCTGCGCCAGCTTGCCTACCTGCTTGATGTAGCGGTTGGCGGCTTGATTGGATAGGCGCTGCACAGGGTAAGATTCACCTGCTGCCTCATTGCGCTCTACGATTCGCCGTGCAGGTCCAAGAAGTGGAACACGGAGCGTAACACTGGTCTTTTTTACATGGAGATGCCACGTCAATTCGTGTTGATTGCCTCGTATGTCATCCCATTCCATACCAATGACATCACTGAATCGCTGTCCAGTTACAGAGGCAAGAACAAACAAGTCACGTGCAGCTTGAAATCCGGTTGAACTATTTGACAGATCAAGTTCAATCAATCGTGCCAGTTCCGCGCGTGTAAGGTATAACGCATCGTTCCGAGCCGTCGGTAACTTTGGTGCGTCTGGGACGATATCAAGATGACCACGTTGGTGAAGCCAGTCCAAAAAACCTCGAGCGCGTGTTGTGAGCTTGTTGACGGTGGCATTTCCAAGACCTTTCGCCAAAAGAAAGGTCGTTAGATCGTCCAGCCATACAGCCCCAATAGCAGCAGGTAGCTGTTGCTCAGATACAAACTCGACTAGGTGGCTTTTTAGACCACGATAGACGCGCAACGTACTTGATCGACTTCGCGTCGACTTATGCTCAAGAAACTGGTCATAGAGTTGGAGCAGGGTTAGTGGAACTGCGGTGTTCTTACTCTCACGAGTGCGTCCCACCCTATCAAGAAGTTGGTCACGCAGCGTGTCATCGTCTACTCCATCCAGCAGTAATCCTTCAGCGAAATGTTTGATCTCATCCAGCCGAGCGTTGGCTTCTGTAGCCCTAGGAGCAGAACGTCTCAATCGCTGTCTAGCAGCACTCCAGTAACGAGGTTGGATTTTTATCGGTAGAGTGACCGTCAACGAATGGTGCCGGTGACGTCGCACAACTAGCCGAACAGATACCTCACGCGACGGAGAATAACTCTTGCGGCTGTTGAGGTAGTAGTGAATGGACATTGCGAACACATTGCGAACACACTTGGCTTAATATCGGTGAACACGCCTTAACAAACAAGAACAAAAATACCCGATTAACCACTCTTAATCGACGTTTTTCCTTATACTTAGTTGTTCACACACGTTTACTGGTTCGAGTCCACCAAGACCCACATGGAGCCCCTGTAAGTCTATGATTTACAGGGGCTTACTCATTTATCGGTAAAACATAGGTAAAACAACCCTCATATTTTTTGATCTAGATAAGGGCCTACCTAATCGACTCCCCGCATCTCCATTACTACCTTCGCAAAGGCCTCTAAATTACCATGGTTAAGGTGACCCGTTGAAGCCGAATAACAGCATTCTTTAATCCACGACGTGATATAAGTGTATTCTAAATTGCAAGAGAAACACTACCCGTCTTTCAGAGCGTGTTTTGACATTCAGCAAGGAAGCAAGACCAAGCGATTTTTGGTCGGCGTCCATCCACTGCAAAACAGTCTCATGGTACCACGTTGTAGGTACGCTGGTCTGAGACACTCTTTGCTCCCCTCATCATAAACAATGCCTTTCGCACACGCTAGACTTATAGTTGTGGGTTTTTGGTGCGCCTATGCCTGGGCGGCCATTGGCTTTGTATATGCGCAGACGAAAGCGTTCGATGTCCATCCCGACTTTGTCGCTCAGCAGTGGACGATGGAGGACGGCTTGCCGAGTAATGCCATCAACGACATTCTCCAAACGCAAGACGGCTACATGTGGTTGGCGACGGACAATGGTCTAGCCCGTTTTGATGGCCTGCGGTTTACGCCCTTCACCACAACCAATACGCCTGCGTTTCCGAATAACCGCATTGCTAAACTCTTTGAAAGCCAAGCAGGCGCCTTGTGGATACAGACGCACCAATTTCACGTTTTGGTATACCAGGACGGTGTGTTTTCAAAGCCGTTTGGCGATGAACGCATTAATTCCCTTTACAATAAGCCCAGCCATCGAAATATCTGGGATGAGGGCGATAGCCTATGGTTCGCTACGGACCAAGGCATCAGTCTATATGCCAACGGGCAGGCCCAGCCGTATCGCCCTGATGCGATCCAGGGCCATGGGTGGGTATTGCTGCGTGACCGCGCGGGTACGTTGTGGATGGGGACGTACAGCGGTACCATCCTCGCCATACGTCCGAATGGCACCGTGCAGCAGTTCTCCGAAGCCGATGGGCTTCCTCCCTCCCGCATTCATGATCTGTTTGAAGCGCAGGACGGCACGTTGTGGACCGGGACTCGGGATGGGATCTATCAATTTGAGGAGCAGGAGGGACGCTTTGTACCACATAAGGTAGCTGGCGAAACGTGGCCTATCAACGCGCGGCGCATTGTCCAAGCAACAAACGGTGACCTACATATCGCAGCGGCATGGCACCAGAACTACCAGCGAGGGGGCAAAAACCAAGGATGGCTGACGATACCCGGTGAGGATGAAATGCGCTGGGGACCGTCCCTATCGGATCTCCCCTTTACGGCACAACTAGAATACGACCAAGATGGCACCGCGTGGCGCTTTCTCGATGACCGGGTGTACCGAGGTACCCGGGAAGTCTTTAAAGCCCCCAGCGGCATACGCGTGCTGCGATTGGATGCCATGGGCAATGTGTGGCTTGGAACGGTGGATCATGGTCTGATTCGCCTCGCGCCCTCAACGTTTCGTATGCTTGCCCCACAAGAGCGCCTGCCCTCGGCCACCATTCTCTCTCTCCTAGAGGATGAAGACGGGACCGTTTGGATCGGTACATCCCTCGGGCTAGTAACCTATCGCGCGGATCGCCTGAGCCGTTTCGATCTCCACAAGGGCTACCGAGGGCGCGCGCCCACCTATTTCCCTAGGAAAGGTTATGAACCGGTATATCTCTCTGCTGAATTTGATCA
>CAYYHN010000132.1:0-8920 GCA_964471245.1 uncultured Rhodothermaceae bacterium
CACGTTTTCGGCTAAGACGTTCCACTTCACCCGCATCGATGTGCAAGATGATGAACTCGTCGTGAGCGCCATCGACCAAGACGGCCAGCAGGTCGACCGCTTCGTTGTCAACAAATTTGCGAACGTAAACCGTGCCGAAGCTGCGGATGTCCCTGTCACGTTCGCCCTTGGCCAGAACTACCCGAATCCTGTCGCCGATTCGACGACCATCCCGTTTGAGGTTCCATCGTCCGCCCGCGTCCGCCTCGATCTGTACGATCTTGCTGGCCGCCACCTCGGCACGCTCTTCGACGGCCAGCAACCCGCTGGACAGTACACCGTTGCCTTCGACGCCATATGGCTTGCCGCGGGAAGCTACACGCTCCGGATGACCGCTGGAGCCTTCTCGGCTACACGCCAACTCACAGTAGTGCGATGAGGTCAGATTTGGGTTTGGGCGTTGCGCTTACCTCACCGCTGCGCTCGCAGAAACGTGCGCAGTGCGCCGAGATCGTCAGCGTTGAGGAGGTCGACGCCTGCGTCGTAGAGGGCTTGCCAGACAGTGGGGCTATCAGTGGTCGCCCAGAAGCGGAGCAGGCGACCTTCTGCGTGAGTTTGGGCTATGACGTTCGCGAGCTTGGCCGAGGTACTGTCAGGCATGGGGCCGCGACCATACCACGCGCCGAAGCGCAGCCAGTTGTCGGAGACCAGCGGCATGAAGGCTACAGGTACGTCTTGTCCAAGGTCGCTGAGGCGGCCGTCGAAGGCGGCGTATCGGATGGGCTCAGAAGCCAGCGTCGTGCGGGGGCGGCTGCCCGAAAGAATGGCCATAACTGGGCCGGGATCCATCGTTGTTGGTGTGAAGACCGTCATGATGTCGGCGTAGCGGCGCAGAAGAGGGCGGAGCGCAGCATAGGTTGCCTCGGCATCGGATTTGATGTCGATAAGCAGGATAAACGGCTGCTGCGTGGGATATACCCGACCGCTATGTACTCGTATGTGGGCGCGCAGCGGAGCAAGGTACAGCGCCTCAAGTGTACGTTCCGGCACGACATCTTCAAGGTCATGCGCCACGAGGAGCGCGCCATCTACCAAGTGAATGTCGGCCTCGACGCTGATGAAACCGTGGTCCAGTGCGTCGAGCAGCGGGCGCGGATGCTCGTAGTCGTTGTGGGCGTGGGCGCGCAGGAGTGGCTGCGCAAACGCGGGCGCTGCAAAGACGCAGACAATGAGCGAAAGCAGGAGTCGCATAGCAGGCAATGGCGAAGTGGAGCGATGCGCCAAGGTAGCTCGCCGTCTGCGCTTACACATTAACCCAGCGTAATCCATGACCCCAGAAGCTGCCCAAACCATCCGCGACCAGCAGCGCCAACACCTCATGCATTGCTGGGGTGTACAAGGTGCGTACGACCCGGTGCCGATTGCGTACACCGAGGGCTGCTACCTCGTCACGTCCGAGGGACGCCGTATCTTTGATCTGCGGAGTGCGCACGAGTGCATCAACCTCGGCTATCGGCACCCCACCGTGCTGGATGCCATGCGTGCTCAGATGGATTCGGTCGTCTACGTCACTGACGACTTCGCAACCGCACCTACCGCCCAACTTGCGCAGCGCCTTGCCCACCTAGCACCCGGCTCGCCTAACAAGCGTGTCTGGTTTGGGTCGAGCGGCGCTGCATCCGTAGAAGCCGCAATCAAGGGCGCACGCCTCTATCAGTACCAGCGCATGATGAAGCGTGGGACATCCAACCTGCTACCCTCAGCGCAGTATCCGTATCCGTACAAAATCATTACGCGGTACCGCTCGTGGCACGGTGCAACAGCTGGAGCCGCCTCAGCTGGAGGTGATCCACGCCGCTGGTTTCAGGAGCCGCTGACGATACCGGGTGTCGTGCACGCCCCCGATACCCAGAGCTTCCGCCGCTTGTTCGGGCACACGCATGAGGCCAGCGGCATGGCAAGTGCCGCGTACATCGACGAGATGATCGAGTTAGAAGGTGGAGCAAATAAGGTCGCGGCTGTGCTCGTCGAGCCCGTAGTCGGCTCGAACGGTATCATCCCACCGCCACCCGGCTACTTGCCGCGCCTCCGCGAAATCTGCGACGCCCGCGACGTCCTGTTGATTGTCGACGAGACGATGACCGGGATGGGGCGCACCGGTAAGCTGTTTGCCTTCGAACACTACGGCATCGAGCCCGACATTATCGTGATGGGCAAGGCGCTCGGCGTCTATTGCCCACTCTCAGCCACTATCTTTAGCGAAAAGGTCTCGGCCGCCTTTAAGACCAACGTCTTCGGCCACGGCCAGAGCTACAGCGGCCATGCCCTTGCTTGCTCTGCCGCCAACGCGAGCCTCGATGTTTTGCTAGACGGTGGCCTGCTCGCCCATACGGTAGCAATGGGCACCTACCTCGGAGAACGTCTGCATGAGCTGGCCGCTCGCCATCCGCTCGTCGGCGAGGTGCGCGGCCTCGGCTTGTTCTGGACCCTAGACCTCATCGCCGACCCCGTGAGCCGCGCCCCGCTGCGCCATCCGACGCAGAAATACGCACCGTCACCGCTGCGTGCCATGGCCGACTATCTGCTTGACACGCACGACATCTACGTTCCCGGCGACAAGTTTGGCCTGTGGATTGTCCCGCCGCTGATCGTCACGCAATCCGAACTCGACATGCTGGTCGCCGCTTTTGATGATACGCTTTTGTGGTTGGCAGACCGACTAGAGTTTCTGTAAGCCACGAAGCCACTGGGGCACCAATATCTTGGTGCCACGATACTTCGAGTCTTGGTGACTTTGTGGCATCCTTAAGAAAAAACGACTCCATGAATCGCCTTTTCCTCCTTTTGTGTGTCGTGCTGCTCACGCGCTGTGCAGCTGTTAGCGAACCGAGTTTGCCATTGGGGATTGACCATGTCGTCGTGATTGGCGTCGACGGGATGAGCCCGAACGGTATTGCCAACGCCGTCACGCCAACAATGGACCGCATGATGGCTGAGGGCGCTTCGACGATGCACGCGCGGGCCGTGCTGCCGACGAGCAGCAGCAGTAACTGGGCGTCGATGATCATGGGGGCAGATACGGAGCAGCACGGCATCACCTCGAATGGCTGGGAGCGAGACAACCACATCTTGCCGCCTGTGGTAACAGGAAGCGAGGAGCTGTTTCCCTCAATCTTTGGTGTGCTACGCCAGCAAAAGCCCGATGCCATGATTGCGTCGATTTATCATTGGAGCGGTTTTGGACGCCTCTATGAAAAATCTGCCGTTGATATTGACCGAGACACCCCAACGGAGCGACTTACTGCTCGGTTGGCTTCCCGTGTCATTCGTAATGAACAGCCGACCCTCACGTTTGTCCACCTCGATCACGTGGACGCGGTCGGCCATGGAGCGGGACATGGCACGTCGGCTTATTACGCCTCTGTCTCGCTTGCTGACTCGTTGATTGGGCAGATCGTAGCCGCCACCGAGGACGCTGGCATCGCAGCCCGGACGTTATTCATTGTCTCATCTGATCATGGCGGCGTCGGGTACGGTCACGGAGGGGAGACACTGGCCGAGGTGGAGATCCCATTCATCCTCTTTGGCGCAGGCATTAAGTCTGGCCACACCATTGGCCACACCGTTTACACCTACGACAATGCTGCGACGGTTGCGTTTGCGCTTGGGTTGAAGCAACCGTACGCATGGATTGGCCGCCCGGTGACGAGTGCATTTGTCGGCTTCCCCGAGCCTACTAACGCGCTCACGTTGAACGCACCGGTGCCTGCGCCCGTCATCTTCCCCGAAGCGCGCGGCTACGAGCCCGCCGGCGGACTTTTCGACGAACCGCAGACGGTGACGATGAGCAGCAGTGCCATCGGTGGCACGTTGCGCTACACGACTGATGGCAGCGAGCCGACGGCAGCTTCGCCCGAATTTGTGGAGGATTTCACCGTCGATACCACGACCGTCGTGCGCGCACGCGTTTTTTCCGAGGCCGGACCGAGCCGCATTGCGAACGCGTATTTCCGCATCCAGCCGCAGCAGCCTGGCTACGGCGTCCGATGGACCTATTACGAGAGCGCCATCGAGATGGAGCAACTACCTGATGTGGACGCGATGCGGCCCCTCCGACGCGGCACCAGCCCCGAACTGCGGCTGACAGGCATCAACCCGCGCGAGAACCAGTTTGTCGTTCGCTACGAAGCTACGCTCCTTGCTCGCGAAGCAGGCGCATACCGCTTCTCGCTGTTCACCGACGATGGCAGCAAGCTATACATTAACGACCGCCTCGTCGTCGACCACGACGGCACGCATGGCACCACCGAACGTAGCGGCAGCATCAATCTGCCTGCTGGACGCCACGCGCTACGCGTCGACTATTTCCAAGCGGGTGGCGGTATGTGGATGGAAGCCTATGTCGACGGCCCTGGTGTACCCAAGCAGATCATCCCACCCGATTTACTGCTGCTTGACTAGTCGCTGAAACCGCCGTACAGCCGCCGCTAGATGCGGGTGGAAAAACGGCGACGGCTCATACACCGCCACATCGACCCAGTCTTGCGCATCATGTTCGGGTGAGAGCTGCACCTTGCCGCCTTTGTATAGCGCATGGTAAGCAATACCCAATGCCTCGGTGCCTGCACTAACAATGTGGTGCGGGAAGACGAATAGCGGCTCTGAACTTAGTGTGTAGTGCACGTCGTTGCCGAGTTCTTCAGCGAGTTCACGGTATACACAAGCCGTCCAGTCACCGTAAAATTCTTCATGGCTGATGCGTCCGCCAGGCAGGTCGCCGAGACCAGATAAGGCATCGCGCAGCACAAGGAATTGGGTACCGCGTTGCAGAAAGACCTTGAGCGAGATTTGGAAGAAGCCGGGTTGCATAGCGTAGCAGATACGCGTAGCAGTACGGAGAAGCTACGCGGCAACTATAGGCAGTGACACGCCCATAGCAACAAGAACCGCTCCGATGGCTTCCAGCAAGTCGGTCATGTCCTGCGGGTAGAGTTGTCCGATGTTGCCAATGCGAAAGAGGTTGGCGTGGCTCACCTTACCCGGATAGATGACGAAGCCCCGGTCGCTGAGACGCTGGTAGAAGTCGCCAAAGTCGAAAGCGGGATGCTCTGGGTAGGCAAAGGCGGTGATGATGGGCGCTTGTACGGCAGGTGCAAGGAAGGGCCGGAATCCTATAGCTTGCATGCCCTTAATCAGGGTTGCATGGTTTTGGGCATACCGCGCTGCTCGTCCTGCAAGGCCGCCCTCTGCATCGAGCGTTTGCAATGCTTCAGCAAAGGCAAGGAGCACGTGCGTGGGTGGCGTAAAGCGGAACTGACCGTTTCGTTCAAAGCCTTGCCACTGCGCTAAGAGGTCTAGGCTGAATGTGCGGGCGTGGCCCTCGGTGGCTTCCAGCGCGGTGCGACGCGCCAAAATCACCGCAAAACCTGGCACACCTTCGAGGCACTTGTTCGCTGAAGTGACAAGGAAATCGATGTGCGCCGCATCGAGAGCGAGTGGGAGCGCTCCGAAGCTACTCATTGCATCTACACAGAAGGCACAACCAGCCCCATGCACAATTTCTCCGATGCGCTCTACAGGGTTGAGGATCCCCGTCGTTGTTTCGCAGTGCACGGCAAAAACATGCGTCAGATTTGACAGTGACGCAATAGTCGCCGTCAATTTGAGCAGGTCAGGAAGTTGGTGTTCTGGAGTACGGAACGCGACGGCATCAATGCCATGTCGAACAGCCATCTGATAGATGCGCTCACCATAGGCTCCATTGATGACAACGAGCAATTTTCCTTCAGGTGGAATCACGGACGAAACAACGGCCTCGAGCCCAAACGTCCCGCTTCCCTGCATCAGGATAGCTTCGAAACCAGCCTCTTGCGACGTGCCTGCAATGCGGAGCAACCGTTGACGGATATAGGCGACGGTTGCGATGAACGCTGCATCCCGCGAGCCGAGATCGTGTTGCATCGCAGCTTTGACCGGGGCGCTTGTCGTCAGTGGGCCAGGTGTGTACAGGCGTTTGTCCATCTGTATCACTTAGGCTTGCGACATGGCAGGTAGAACGACCTGTGGCACGTCAGCCACTGAGCCAAGCAAGTGGGTATGTGGGTGAGGCGCTAGCTCTTTTGCTGTATGCGATCCGTTCGTCACACCGATCACCATGCAGCAACCAGCTTGCGTGCCTTCTTGTAAATCCGAGGGCGTATCGCCTACCTTCGCTACGGTTTGCGGATCGATGATCCCAAACTGCTCCATCAGGTGATGGATCATGTCTGGATAAGGCCGACCACGTTCAACTTCATCGCTCGTTACCGATGCGTCGATGAGATGCTCGTCGCGCCAACCAAGTCGGTTGATGATAATGTCAGCCGTACTGCGGCTAAAGCCAGTGTTGAGTGCTACCTTAATTCCAGCTTGCTGCAACTTCCAGAAAACGGCACTAGTGCCATCCATTTCCTTAACTGCCTCATTCGTGGCATAGAAGTGATTCATGCGATGCAGGAAGTCATCATGAATTACGCCCACTTCATCAGCATGCGGTTCTGTGCCGTGGTGCAGTGCTAGCAAATGCGAGATAGCAAGCGGCTTCGGGTATCCCATAACTGCATTCACTTGGTCCCGCCGTACAGGCAGCCCTGCTGCTTTCAAGGCACTGCGAAAGGCAAGGTTAACGAAGTCGTCGTCGTGAACAGTTGTACCCGCCATATCGAACACGACTAGCGAAATGCTTGACGTCAGGGTAGGTGCATTCATGTAATTGTATTGCGAAATTAATCGAAAGCGTGTATTCGTAAGATATTGAAATTATACAGCACGAAATATTACTCAATCATTTCCGATTTACAATGCTTTGAATGCTTGAGTGAAAAAGGATAATGTAATGTGTCACTAGATCAAGTCATTTACTGCTTTCTTCACTGTAGTGGGCGAGAGCTGGTGAAAAGGTTCGTAAGGAAACTCTAGCATAGAGCAACACGGCATGGATCTGAGTAATAGGTATGAACGGTCATCCAATTTGTAATGACCGTGTGAAAGCAGCGATCCTGTTATTCCGGACAGTCTTCCAACCGTATGCACGTGTATCACAAAGCATGAGCCTAACAGTTATTCAGTGCAGATAATGCCTTTGTAATACGTCGTCGATGACGGGATCTGGTGCTTCGAGGTCATCTCTGCCTACCACGAAACTAGCAGTGGTGACAACGATCTCCTCCCCGACGTTTTCTCAGTCCACGAACACCTAAAAGATTAAAAGTTTGGACGCTGCCCGTCCTCATCTCCAGCATACCAGCGCGTCCAATGGCGTTCCTCAACCTCGTTCTTCGTTTGTATAGAACTGTACACAATCGCCTTTTAGGAAATTTACCAGCACATCGACCCACTCTACCAATCGTGATGCTGCGTTAGGCGACATCATCACCATTTGCAGTAGTCAGATGTACCTTCGCGCTCCAGTCTGTCTTCATGGGCTAGCGTAGGATGGCGAACGCATCCCGATCATTGAAATGAAAGAATCAAGCCCCATTGCACTTGTTTTAGAATAGGGGAGTGCCCTCTTAATTTGCCAAGGAACTACGCCATACGTGTTCGCAATGCGTTCGCAGTAAATGAAAAACGCCGATTCTAGTTTAGAATCGGCGTTTTGGTGGGTCTTAGTGGACTCGAACCACCGACCTCTACGATGTCAACGTAGCGCTCTAACCAGCTGAGCTAAAGACCCGGAAACAACACTTCGATTTTGAAGGGCATCGAATATAGCGTAATGCGAGCTATCGTGTCAACTATCCTGAGTATGGTGTGCGCGATTCGTGGTGGCTTCACGCAAGCTGTGCAAAGAAGGCCTTTTGTGTACCAAAGCCTTTAAGGCATGCAGTTCAAGGACGATATCTTTGGTACTGTAGCATGCACATCCACGCTCATTGCAAGTTACCTTCGCCCTACTCGTTCTGGAGCCGTATTGGTTGTTCGTGAGCCAAAGGCATCGAGGATATTCTCAGCCTTGTCGCTGGACATCCACATACGGCCCAGACAATAATAAAGCAGCGCATGAAATACGAGGTCCATATCTCGGGTAATCCAAGCACACGACGAGGCGAACGCGTCGACCGGGCCCCGCAGCCTCCACGCAATCGGCCCCCCCAGCCACCACCCGAAGCTCGGATGAGCGGAGTCGCTCTGCATCGTTTTCCGCCAATTATTCAGGTGCTCACCCAAGTGTCACCACAAATTCAGCAACGGTTGCAAGCCATTGGGACGCAGGCTTTTCAGCAAGGAAAAAACCTAGAACAAATCTGCCAAGACATTTACAACTTTGTAAATACACTTGGTTATGAGGCAACTTTAGGCGTGCAAGAGGTATACAGTGCCAGCATGCCCTCATTTCCCGGGCAAACGGTCACGTCAGCCCTCATCATGATGGATATCTACGCCGTTGATCAGCAACATGCTTCACCTAAGCAGTACGTTCGGGCTAGCTAACTACCATAGGTGTACACCTTCTGCTACGTGACGCATAGATTGTTGGTGAAGTGCGATCTTCTCACAGGGGTTCTCGTTGCAACAGAGTCTCAATGTATCTATACCTCTAGTGCGTTAGCCTTATATGCATCCCGAAGCTACTGCCAATCTGTTGCGGAGCCGCCGCACGATTCATTTATTCAGGCCAGATCCTCCCGCGCGCGAGCTTGTTGATGAGGCCATAGCGTTGGCGTGTTGGGCACCCAACCATCGCCTGACAGAGCCATGGCGATTCTGTTGGGTTGGACCTGAGACGTGGCAGGCCATTGCTGAGCTCAATGCCCAACTGGTCTCAGAAAAGCGGGGAAAAGATGCTGCTGCAGCCAAGCTTAAACGTTGGCTTGCTGTGCCTGGTGTCGTTCTTGTCACGTGCATCCGTTCTGAGGATCCTGTACGTGATGAAGAAGACTATGCTGCTACAGCGTGTGCT
>CAYYHN010000133.1:0-490 GCA_964471245.1 uncultured Rhodothermaceae bacterium
TCGTCCGCCACCACGTCGATGAGTTGAAGAGCGCGCTCCTCCTCCACCGTGTCGTAGCGGATGCCCATCTCGCGGAGTCGATCGCGCATGCCCTCCATCATGGCTTCCACGTCACGGCCATCATCAAACAAGAAATAGACCTCGTACTCCGCGCGGCTGCCACGTTGCAGCAACGTCTCATCCATCTCAGCACGCGGAATGTAGATGCGTGGGCTGAAAAGACCGATGGCAGCCGTCTCGCGTGGCGTCTTCACAAGTGGTCCCACCACTTGGTACCGCTGGTTGCCAATCGCAACCGAGTCACCAATGGACACGCCAAACTGGTTCATCAGCGTTCCGTCAATCAGCGCGTTGCGGCCTTCGAGGTAGGTATCAGCCATGCCCGGCGGGTCGGTCTCGATCTCGCCGTACCACGGATAGGCCCCGTCGTGGGCGCGAATCGTCGAAAGCCGTGTGTCGCCTGTCTTGGGGGAGAACGCCATCGAAGCGA
>CAYYHN010000133.1:508-8898 GCA_964471245.1 uncultured Rhodothermaceae bacterium
AGTCGATGAGCGCCTCTTGCGCCTCATCGTAGGGCTGCGTTTGCTCGAAACTGAGGTCTGCGCCGAGCAGCGTTTTGGCTTCGTTGTCGACGGCGCGTTCGAGGTTATCGCCGAATGAGTTGATGGCAACAAGTGCCGCCACGCCCAATACCATCGACATCACAAACAGCAGCAGGCGCTTGCGGCTTCCGCGGCTGTCGCGCCATGCCATCTTTAAGATCCAAGACATATGCGAGGAGGAAATTCGAAGTTGGAATTCAGAAGGCCAAAGTTCTCAGATTGAAGCTCCAAGTACAAAACCCAACCTCAAATAGCGCCGAAGCCTTTCGTTATTCGAACTTCAATATTCGTACTTTAAATTTCTACTGCTACTTCAACGCGCCGATCTTCAACGACTTCACCGCCGCGTAGCCGCAGAATACGCTTGGTCTTTTCGGCGAGTTCGAGGTCGTGTGTAACGAGTACGAGCGTCGTTCCGGCTTCGCGGTTTAAGTCGAACAGTAAGCGCTCGACGGCTTGCCCCGTATCTTCGTCGAGGTTGCCTGTAGGCTCGTCAGCGAAGAGGATGCGAGGGCGATTGATGAAGGCGCGAGCGAGCGCCACGCGCTGTTGCTCCCCGCCCGAAAGCTGCGACGGGTAATGGCCCAATCGGCCACCAAGGCCTACGTTTTCGAGGAGACGCGCCGCTTCCTTGTTGCTTCCACGATTGCCGCGCAATTCGGCAGGCACCATCACGTTCTCGATAGCCGTGAGCGTGGGAATCAGCCGGAAGGACTGAAAGACAAAGCCAACATGTTCATTGCGAACGGCGGCGCGCTGATCTTCTGTCATGGGACCGAGGTCATTGCCACACAGGACGACCTTGCCCGACGACGGGCCGTCAAGCCCAGCGGCCAAGCCCAAGAGCGTCGTCTTCCCACTCCCCGACGGACCAACGATGGCGCACGTATCGCCATCGTGCAGCGTAAAGTTCACGTCTTTCAGCACCGTCAGCGGGCGGCCACCGCTCATATAAGTCTTGGTCAGGTTCTCGACATGGAGGACGGAACCTGTAGCATCACGGTCAGTCATGGAAACCTCTTTTCCCACTCGCGGGTTTGGGCGTTGTTCGTTCGTCACGGAGACGAGAAGCATCCGTTGACGTTCCGGCCCTCATATTCGTTGCACCCGTTGCTTGTTAGGACAATTAATTATGCAAAGTCGACCGCTATACTGGTTCTTCGGTTTTTGGTTTCTGATTCTGAGTAGCTGTAGTGGTTCGGCTGAGGAACCCGCGCAAGCTTCACAAGCCACTACGTCATCTCCCTCGCCCGCCGAAACCGAGACTCCGATGGCAGACCCAGATGACGCCGAACAAACGATTCTTTTCCTTGGCAACAGCTTGGCCGCAGGCTACGGCCTTCCCGACAACACCTTGGCGTTCCCTGGTCTGATTCAAAGCAAGATTGACTCCCTTGGCTGGCCGTTCCGTGTCATCAATGCTGGCATCAGCGGCGAGACGACGGCAGGTGGCCTCGGCCGCATCAATTGGGTGCTGCGTCAACCCATCGATGTGCTGGTGCTCGAACTCGGTGGCAACGACGGCCTGCGTGGTATCAACCTCGACGCCACCGAATCTAACCTGCAAGCAATCATTGACAGCACCAAAGCACGCTACGATGACGCAGATGTCGTGGTGGCGGGCATGATGGTGCCGCCCAACCTCGGTGAAGCCTACACCGCCCGCTTCGCAGGAATCTTCCCGTTGATCGCTCAGCGCAACGAAGCTGCGTTGATACCCTTCTTGCTCGAAGGTGTTGGCGGCGTGCCTGAACTCAACTTGCCCGATGGCATCCACCCCACGATCGAAGGCCACGTGATTGTAGCCGAGACAGTTTGGGCTACGCTCCGCCCGGTGCTTGAAGCACGTATGATTGTAGACGCGTAACGCACGTGAACCCATGCGGCTAGCAGCTATCGACATTGGCACCAACACGGCCAGCCTTTTGATTGCCGATGTCGACAACGAAGGCCGTTTGCAACCACAACACAGTGACAAGCGGTTTATACGGCTCGGCGAAGGGGTAGATGCTTCGGGGATCATCAACGAAGCCGCAGTGCAGCGCCTTCTTACTGCGTTGCAAACCTATCAAGCAGTTGCTAAGTCACACGGTGCAAAAGAGATCGTGATTGGCGGTACGAGTGCTTCGCGGGATGCAGCCAACCATGAGGAAATCGTTGCACGGGTTTATAAAAATACTGGGTTGACGTATACCATCATCAGTGGCGAAGAAGAGGCGCGCTGGACCTTCGCGGGCGCAACATCGGTGTTTACAGACCTCACTGCTCCTTGCGTTGTGCTCGATATCGGCGGAGGCTCGACCGAAGTGGTCCTTGGCGACCCAACAACGCATCACCTCACCTATCGCCGCAGCTTCAATGTAGGCACGGTGCGTCTATCCGAACGACTCTTTCCCAACTACCCACCACCTCCGGACGCTATCCGCAAAACCGAAGCGCTCTTGTACGACACTTGGGCTTCGATAGATGCCCCCATTACATCCACGACGCCGTTCATTGGCGCAGCAGGTACCGCCGTCGTCCTCGCCCTCCTCGACCGCCCGCACATCCCCAACCTCAACGCCTTCACAGCCACCGATGTTGAGCTCACGAAAGCCGATGTTGATCGCTGGCAAAAACGCATCCTAAACCTCGACCTCCCTTCCATATACGCCCTCCATCCTACCGTCATGCACGGTCGCGCCGACCTCATTGGTATGGGGACCATGATCCTCCTCACCTTCATGGAACACTTTAACCTCGAAACGTGCCACGTCTCCCCCGGCGAACTCCGCCACGGCCTCGCCCTCCGTCTCGCTCAATCCCTTTCTAAAAGCTAGAACGCTCCCAACCTTCACACGCTCCCAACCTCCCACACCCCCATCCCCCCAAATCCTTCCAGTTCTCATCGTTCGCATCTTGCAGCCAAACGGTTCGGGCTGCATCTTCAGCGCTCACTTTTGACCGATAGACGTCTGCCTGACGATGAACGTATACGACGAGTTTGATTGGCGCGGGGTGCGCTACGACGCCACGCCTGACCTCAAAGACCTGCTCGCCACTGAAAAGATCACCGCCTATATCGGCTTCGACCCAACCGCCTCCAGCCTGCACGTGGGCACGCTGATGCCCATCATGGGGCTGGCACGTTTGCAGCGGGCCGGGCACTCGCCGATTGCCTTGGTCGGCGGCGGTACGGGCCTTATTGGCGACCCAAGTGGCAAAACGAAGGAGCGGCAACTGCTCAGCAAAGCCCAAGTCGAAGAGAACATCGCGGGCATTCGTTCACAGTTGGAACCGTTTCTTGACTTCGAAGCAGCTTCCAATCCTGCCAAAATCGTCAACAACCACGACTGGCTGGGCTCATTGGCACTGATCGACTTCTTGCGTGACACGGGCAAACACTTCACCGTTAACTACATGATGGCGAAGGAGTCAGTGAAGCGGCGGCTGGGTTCGGATGACGGCATCTCGTACACCGAATTCACGTACATGCTGCTGCAAGCGTACGACTTCATGGTGCTAAATGAGCGCTACGACTGCGTGCTGCAAGCCGGTGGCAGCGACCAGTGGGGCAACATCCTCGCCGGGGCCGAGTTGATTCGACGCGTACATGGCCGCAAAGCGCATGGGCTCGTCTACCCGCTCGTCACCAGTGCCAGCGGTATTAAGTTTGGAAAGACTGAAGCCGGTACCATCTGGCTTGACCCAAACCGAACGTCGCCGTACCGCTTCTATCAGTTCTGGCTAAACACGGATGACGCAGACGTCATCAATTACTTGAAGTACTTCACGTGGATGGATGCTAGCGAGATCGACATGCTCGCCCATGAGATGGACGCCGCACCACACCTACGCTCAGCACAACGCACCCTCGGCCAACACGTGACCACGATGGTTCACGGGCAGACGGCGTACGACCGTGCCATTCAAGCGTCGCAGGTGCTCTTCGGCAAAGGCGACATCCGTTCCCTCACGCTCGCTGAGATCACTGACATCTTCGACGACGTGCCTTCGGTGACGCTTCCGAAGGAAGACTTTAGTGGTGAAGGCAAAGGCTTGCTCGACCTGCTCCGCGAGGCGGGTGCAACGAAGTCCAATGGCGAAGCGCGACGACTCATTCAAGGCGGAGGTGTCACTCTGAACGGCGAACGCCTCAGCGATCCAAACGCCCGTATCACAGTTGACAACGCCCTTGAAGGCAAGATTCTCGTCCTGCGGAAAGGCCGCAAGAAGTATCACTTAGTCAAGCTGGGCTAGTTTTCGTTCAGCCTCCTAAAATGGAAGAGGCACTGGTGAGCGCGAATGCTTACCAGTGCCTTCTTATTTGCACCAACGCATCCGTTGAAAATTATAGATACTTCGCGATGGTGCCCATGTCTTTGTCGCCGCGGCCAGAGCAGTTCAGCACAATGACTTGGTCTTCGCCCATTCGCCGCGCTAATTCCGGCAAAAACGCGACGGCGTGCGCGGTTTCCAGCGCGGGAATGATACCTTCCGTACGAGACAGCAGGCGGACGGCATCCAGCGCTTCGCGGTCGGTGGCGGAGACGTATTGCACACGGCCGATGTCTTTGAGGTAGCTATGCTCGGGGCCGACGCCGGGGTAGTCAAGGCCTGCTGAGACCGAGTGTGCGAGTTGTACTTGGCCTGCTTGGTCCTGGAGCAAGTAACTCATCGCGCCGTGCAGGATGCCGGGATCGCCCTTCGTCAGCGTGGCGGCGTGGCGGCCGTCAAGGCCTTCACCAGCAGCTTCCACGCCGTAGATGGCGACGTTTTCGTCTTCGATGTATGGATAGAAAATGCCCATTGCATTCGACCCGCCTCCGACGCAGGCCACAACAGCATCCGGTGTCTCGCGGCCTTCCACTTCGAGTAACTGCGCCCGCGTCTCCTCACCGATGACGCGGTGGAAATCACGCACCATCATCGGATACGGGTGCGGCCCGACGACGGAGCCGATGATGTAAAACGTGTCGTGCGGATTCGAAACCCAGTCGCGAATGGCTTCATTGGTGGCGTCTTTGAGCGTTTGGCTCCCACTTACTGCCGGGCGTACTTCTGCCCCGAGCAAGCGCATCCGCTGCACATTCAGGTTCTGGCGCTCGATATCTTCAGCGCCCATATAGACGATGCACTGCACGCCGAACTTCGCACAAACCGTTGCAGTCGCTACGCCATGTTGACCAGCGCCCGTCTCCGCGATGATGCGCCGTTTACCCATGCGCCGCGCCAGCAGAATCTGGCCGATCGTGTTGTTGATCTTGTGCGCACCCGTGTGGCACAGGTCTTCGCGTTTCAGGTAGATCTTCGCACCGCCGAGTTCTTCTGTCAGTCGATCAGCAAAAGACAGCGGGGTCGGTCGGCCTACATAGTCGCGAAGCAACGCTTCAAACTCGACTTGAAACGATGGGTCGTTTTGCAAGTCCGTGTAGGCGGCCTTTAGCTCTTCGAGGACGGGATACAGGATCTCCGGCACAAACGCCCCACCAAAGCGACCGAAATGGCCGGTTGCATCAGGAGCAGTGTAGGTTTCGGCAGTCAATTGCATCATCACAGTTCAATAATGGGTAGGTGAACTAATCTTGTTGCTGCGCAAGGGCCTCAAAAAAGGCAGCAACCTTGTCAAAATCCTTCACGCCGGGGCGTTCTTCGAGACTGCTCGACAAGTCAACGGCAAACGGACGGACCGTCTCGATAGCCTCGACGACATTGTCGGGGCCGATACCACCAGCGAGGAACAGCTTGTGGTCTTGGGCTAGGTCGGCAGCAATGCGCCAATCGAAGCGTTCGCCGGTGCCGCCATAGAGGCCAGCCTTGTGTGTATCGAGCAAGAATGCTTCTACGTAGGGCGCATACGTGCTCATCAAGTCGCGTAGTTCATCGGCGGTCTGCCCAGCTTCCACGCGGATGGCCTTGATGACCGGGGGGTCGATGCCTTCGCACACATAGGGCGGCTCGTCGCCGTGCAGTTGTACCCATGCGAATCCAACTTCATCAGCCCTATGGTTCACAAAGTCAGCGTCCTCATTCACAAAGACGCCAACCGACTGCGCGCCGTACACCCACTCGATGATGCCTTTGGCTAGCTTCGGCTCAACATACCGAGGGCTCCCTTCATACTGGATAAAGCCGAGGTAGTGGGCTCCCGCACCGGCACAAAATCGCGCATCGGCCAGATTGGTAATGCCGCATATTTTGACGTTCGTATCGCGCACGCTGCTCAATGTTTAGTTGGTATACGAGGGGTCTTCAAGGCGTTTGGCTAATTCGTCGCGCATCTGCTTAAGGGCATCGCCCGGATGCTTGGCACGCATGAACGTCTCGCCTATCAACACGGCATCAACGCCACGCTCACGCAGATAGACTAACTCCGCTGCTGATTTCAGCCCACTTTCAGCCACTTTGATGACGGTGTTGGGAGCCTCAGCAAAGACGCGCAAACTGTGGTCGATATCCACTTCGAAGGTGCGCAGATCGCGGTTGTTCACACCAAGAACGCGAACCTGATCAAAGTCCAGCTTGTCGAGTTCGCGCATCTCGTAGAGTTCTACGAGGCACGCAAGCCCTAGCTCAGCGGCGGCTTGCTGGAAGTCGTAGAGTTGGTATTTGTCGAGCACGGCTGCAATCAACAGCACCGCATCTGCACCGTAGGCGCGTGCCTCAAACAATTGGTACAGGTCGATGATGAAGTCTTTTCGGAGCAAGGGCACTTGTACACGACGACGCACATCGGCCAAATACTGCAATGCACCTTGAAAATGGAGCGGCTCGGTCAACACCGAAATGGCCGCTGTGCCTGCTTCTGCGTACTGCTCTGCAATACCGACGGGGTCGAAATCTGGCCGGATGACGCCTTTGGAAGGTGAGGCCTTCTTGACTTCGCTGATGAACGCCAGCGTGTCTTGCTTCAAGGCCGCGGCAAAATCGATAGTGCTGCGTTCGAACCCACGCATGCCTTCCAGCGACCGCATCGGCGTCTTACGTTTCCGCTCGGCAACGAGGCCCTTGGTGTCGGCTACTATTTGGTCGAGAATCGTCATACCAGCCTATCGTTGCAGCTTGGGAGCGTCTTGCGATGCTTCGGCGAGCGCGTCGAGCTTGGCCGCTGCATGGCCTTCGTCGAGGCTTATTTTGGCAGCCGCCATCGCCTCCTTCAAGTGCGGATAGCGACCGCTCGCGTGGAGCGCAAACGTGGCATTCATCAACACGATGTCGCGTTTGGGGCCTTGTTCTCCGTTGAGGATGCTGCGCAAGATGCGAGAGTTTTCATCGGCGGTGTCGCCCTTGAGGTCGGCGGCAGTAGCTGTGGGTAGGTGAAAATGTTGGGGTTTGACGATGGCGCGCCGTGGTTGCGTATCGTCATCGGCGTAGAACAGGTGTGACTCCCCTGTCGTCGTGATCTCGTCGAGGCCGTCGCTGGCATGAACCGTGATGGCCTTGTCCACACCGACGCGGTAGAGAATACGCGCCATCATCTGCGCAACGGTATCGCTGAAGGCACCAATGAGATAGCGGCGGACGCCAGCGGGGTTGCACAGCGGCCCGAGGATGTTAAAGAACGTCCGCACCTTCAACGCCCGACGCACCGGCATCACATGCCGCACAGCCGGATGAAAGTACGGCGCAAACAGAAACGCCATCCCCACTTCACGTAGACAAAACTCAACGCCCTCCTTGCCCAACTCCGTCGCGACACCCAACGCCTCCAACACATCCGCCGAGCCACACTTCGACGATACGCTGCGGTTGCCATGCTTTGCGACCGTCACGCCTGCGCCAGCGCAGACAAACGCCGTGGCCGTAGAGATGTTAAACGTGCCTGTCCCATCGCCGCCGGTGCCCACGATGTCGAGTGCATCAGGGTCACCCGCATCAACTTTGACGGCGTAGTCCCGCATAACACGGGTAAAGCCCACGAGTTCGTCGAGAGTTTCCCCACGCGTGCGGAGTCCCATCAGAAACGCCGCGATGGCTTCGTTCGAGGCTTCACCGCGCATCATCAGATGCATGGCGGCTTCGGCTTGCACTTGTGTCAGCGTCTGCTGGTCGGCTATTATTTTGAGGTAGTCAAGCATGCGTGCTTGCAACTGAAGTGAACAAAAACGTGCGGGGCTACCACTAAGAAGCGACATGCTCGCGCTGATGCTGATCGACCATCCGCAACCAGTTCGCCACCATCTTGGGGCCTTCGGTGGTCAGCACGCTTTCGGGATGAAACTGGATGCCTTCGATAGGATACTGCTTATGCCGTAAGCCCATGATGATGCCATCGTCGGTCCATGCCGAGACATGCAGCGTATCGGGCAAATCCTCAGGGGCGACGACGAGCGAGTGGTAGCGGGTTGTGG
>CAYYHN010000134.1:0-8841 GCA_964471245.1 uncultured Rhodothermaceae bacterium
GGACCTTGGCGCACCCGGCGCTCCTGCGATCGCCCCAGGTGGATTTGTGCCGAGCAGCACCGAAGGCGATCTCATCGGCCAACTTACCGACCGGGCCCCCGCTTTAGTGGACGGCCTCGACAGCACGCTTGCGAGTGTAAATGCAACGCTCGGAGTAGCGCGTACGCTCCTAGAAGACCCCAGCAGCAACGTCCAGCAAACGCTTACGTCCGTACGTGGCACCCTTGGCACGGTCGATGCGCTACTCCGCTCCGAGCAAGCCCGCATTGGCAACGTGCTCGACAGCGTGGCGACACTCACGGGCAACATCAACACCCTTGCGCTCGAAAGCCGTGACTCAGTTGCGGTAGCTGTGCAGAACCTCAATACGCTCCTACGCCGCGTCGACCAAAACCTTGCGGCCCTCGACCAAACAATGGGTACACTCGACAGTATTCTTGGAAAGATTGACAGCGGTACAGGTACGCTCGGAATGATGGTAAACGATCCCGGCCTCTACATGAAGCTCGACTCGACTTTAAACAACGTCAATGCCCTCGTCGCTGATTTTCAAGAGCGCCCGGTTCGTTACTTGCGCCATTTAAAGATTGTTGATCTGTTTTGATCAAAAGGTTAACGGTCCTGTTGCGATTCAGAAGTGACGGACAGCTAGAGTTTTCACACAAGAAGCCGTTCTACGCAAATAGAACGGCTTTTTGCTTATGAACGTGTGTGTACAAACGGCAATGCTACGAACCAATATGAATGAGCCGGAGCATTGCAATGTCAGTCTTTTGCAGGGTGGATGATATGGAAGGGATGGACAGGAAAATGGGCTTCGAAGCTACTTTCCTACCTGTCTCCACCCTTCCAAACGGTCCATCCTTCAAGTTGGATGGCATACCACGCAGCTTGAGTCAATCTAGACAGTCGCACAGGAAAGAACGAGGGGAATTCCTCCATGCTTACCACATATTCAAAATGCTTGTTGGCAGTTTATCTCAACAGCCACATGCGCTGGCAATGAAGCCGCCAACGTCTTCTGGTACAGCCGTGAAGCGGAGGTGGATCTTGTCGTCAGTCAGGTCGTCGTCTTCAAGTGCTTTGGCATATAGTTCTCCCACAAAGGTTCCGTCGGGCTCGTGGAGGTTGAGCTTAACGTTGGTGAGTTGCTCGGGTAATACGCTGGCGCGGAGGATAGCACCTGATGTTGCGATCTCAATGAGTTCGCCTTCGATAGGTTCGCCGGTCATGTGTTTGCCATCGAGGCTGAGGTAGGAGATAGGGAAGGCCTCCGGCAGTAGATGGAAATGCTCGATGGAGCGTGGCATGTTCAAGTTGAAAGGAGGGCCTATACCAGAGACTTCGAAGATCTTGATGGGCTCGGAAAAGCCTTTGGTGGCGACTTCCATTTCTTTTCCAATGTGGATAGTCGTACAGGACTTGCGTATTCCGAGATTAGAATTTGCCCGCCAACCGTATAGGTCTCAATCCGGCTGGTCAGGTTAACATGGCTACCGACCACACCGTATTTCATGCGGTGGTTCGAACCGATATTGCCAACGACAACCTCCCCCGTATTGATGCCAATGCCCATCTCCAACGCAGGCAACCCCATAGAGCGAATCTCTGCATTGACGTCGAGCATGGCATGTTGCATCGCGATTGCACAGGCCACGGCACGTGCAGCGTCGTTTTCACGTACAATCGGTGCGCCAAAGAGCACGAATATTGCGTCGCCAATAAACTCGTCGATGGTGCCTTTGTAGCGTGCGATGACCTCTGCCATCTTGCCAAGGTAGATGTTGAGGATATCTACTACACGCTCAGGTGGCTGTGCCTCGGAAATCGTAGAGAAGCCTCGAATGTCGGCCATCAGCATTGTGATGGTTCGTTTTTGCCCTCCAAGGCCTACAGCGTCTGGATCCTCAAGCAACGTGGCAACGATTTCGTCGGTGAGGTAGCGTCCGAACATCTCACGAACATGAATTGCGTGTTTCTCCTGCTCTACCGTTTGTTGCGCTTTGCTCAGCGTAATCGAGAGGTCGTCACCGTCGATGGGCTTGGTCAAGAAGTCGAAAGCGCCACGGTTCATGGCCGTCCGAATATTCTCCATGTCGCCATAGGCTGTAACGACGATCGGTTTGAGGTAGCGATCGAGGCGGCCAATGCTGGAAAGTAGCGTCAGTCCATCCATCCGAGGCATGTTGATATCGGTAAGGACGATGTCGATATCCGGATCGGCGTCAAGGGCTGCGAGTGCTTCTAAGCCGTCGTAAGCAAATACGAAGGCATACTCACCACGCCGCACCTGCCGCCGAAACTGTTGACGGATCAACGGAGCCACGTCGGGTTCATCGTCTACAACAAGGATTTTGATGGGCGTGGACATGCGTGAGGTCTAAGCTTGGCAGGGCCAGGTGGCGGCAATCAAACGAAGCAGTCTCAATCGGGTTGCGCGAGATCATAAATGATCGAACGAACGTCTCCAAAATTGACAGGCTTGGTCAAGTAGCCATCTGCGCCTAATGCTAAAGCTTCGGTTTGCTTTTCTTCAGAACCATAAGCCGTAATCATCACTACCTTAACTGTAGGGTGTGTGGCTTTGATGCGTTCTAAAAGTTGCAACCCCGTCATGCCTGGCATATTGATGTCCGATAAAACCAAAACAATACTTAGGTTTTGCTCTTGCAGCACACCAAGGGCTTCTTCACCTGAAGCGGCAAATCGAAACTGTACTTCACCTTTGCGGATCGCGCGGCGGAAAAACTGACGAAACAAGAATTGAATATCGGTTTCGTCATCTACTACAAGGATGTCGAGCATGGGCACCGTATGTATTGGCCAAGAACGGGACACCCCACAAGGATTAGTCTGTGGAATCGAAAGGTAACAAATTGCAGGACTTTGAGCTATCGTACAATAGACTTCTGATTACTTTAGCTATCATGGGAGCAAAAGTGTCGCGCGAAGCTCAGGAATCCAGTCATACAGTGCTTGTCCGGGGCATAAGGTTTCTGCGTAATCACGGTGAGTTGCAATACGTTCTGTAGGAATATCCCATGCTGTAGCAAGCTCCCGAACTAATTGGCGTAGTGCAGTCTGCTGGCTTTCGCCTAGGGCTTCCTCTTCAAAATTGCCTTCGAGGACAATGAGGATATGCCCCGTGGGGTCATACGCCGTGTTGGTATCACCAACATAACCGATCTCGCGTCCCTCGGCAATTTGACCGTGTACATCGATGTAAAAGTGATAGGGCACGTCGGCCCATGCCGGTTTGAGACGGCCATCGCCAAGGGAGTCGACGCGCTGCGAGAAAGCTTGCAAGCCGTGCAATTTCCCTTCAATCGAACGATCTGGATTTTGCGGGGTGGCTGTGTGATGAATGGTGATGTACGCCAGCGTGTGTTCGCGCATCGACAACACAGGCGCTTGGGCACCCCACGATGCGCGTGGGTGTGTCACCAGCGCACGTGTCGACGCCGACATTTCTGCTGGGCGCGATGAGGCACAACTGCTGAGCAAAAGCAGTCCGAGAAAAATGGCACCTAGAAGGGAAACGCTAGTGGCTCGTAATCGCATCGTCGTTGACTCGAAGGTAATTCATCATGCATGGGCAAACATAGCACAGAACGTGTAGAAAAAGCGAGCGTATCGACCCGCCATTTTGGCGTGCATGTATGGCAGCATTCGAACGGATTAGAGTGTAGATTGCGATGCAATTGACCCGTTCACTTTTGTCACATCGTCTATGTCCTTGCCGCCGGTCGCCGCGCGTTTTTTGCGCTATGTCCAGATCGATACCCAATCGGATCCCACCTCATCAACCACGCCTTCCACCGAGAAGCAAAAAGACCTCAGTCGCTTGCTCGTCGAGGAGTTGCAGGCGATGGGTTTTGCGGATGCGGTGATGGACGAATACGGCTACGTCTTCGCCACGCTCCCCGCTACGGTTCCCGCAGAACAAGTTGCCGCAATGCCTGTAGTTGCGTTGCTGGCACACGTCGATACTGCACCAGACGAGTCGGGAGCTAATGTGAAGCCCATTGTGCATAAGGCATACGATGGCAGCGTCATCACGCTGCCCGGCGATCCATCCGTAACCCTCGATCCTGCAAAGCTGCCAGCCCTGCTCGACCACATTGGGCACGACCTCATTACGAGCGACGGCACTACACTGCTGGGCAGCGATGACAAAGCTGGCGTCGCCGTCATCATGCAGCTCGCCGAAGACTTGCTGCACGACACCGCCCCACGTCCCAACGTACGTCTTTGCTTCACCGTCGATGAAGAGATCGGGCGCGGCGTGGACAAGCTCGACCTCGCTATCCTCGGAGCCGACGTAGCCTATACACTCGACGGCAGCAGCACCAACACCATTGCGCGCGAGACCTTCCACGCCGTGGCTGCCACGCTTACCATCGAAGGGCAGATGGTGCATCCGGGCTATGCCAAAGGCAAAATGGTGAATGCCGTACGCATCATGGGCACCTTCATCGCAGCCTTACCTGAACACGAAGCGCCTGAAACGACTGAGGGCCGCGAAGGGTACCTGCATCCGCACACCATCACAGCGGGCGATGCGAACCACGTGCAGGTCCTGCTCATCCTACGTGATTTCAGCGAGGAGGGCATGGCGCGGCGCACGGCGATGTTGGAAGCGATGGTTACCCAATTCCAGTTGCGCTATCCGCAGGCCACATTCACACTGGAGATGAACGAACAGTACAAGAACATGCGGTCGTACATCGAAGCGAGCGATCCACGTGTCTTCACCTTTGCTGTAGCGGCCGCCGAGACGATGGGCATTGCGCTCGAAGAAGAGCTTGTACGTGGTGGGACTGATGGCTCGCGTCTATCCGAACGCGGCCTGCCGACCCCTAACATCTTCAACGGCGGGCACGATTACCACAGTTGCTTCGAGTGGAACACCGTACAGAACCTCGAATACACGTTGGCCTACACCAAAACGCTGCTCCGCTATTGGGGCGAGCACGGTGCTGATTAGCGCCCTACGTCGGCGTTGCCAAGGCGGAGGGAGTCGAGGATGTTGAGATAGCTGGTGTAGCGTTCCGCTGTGATGAGGTCCTCCAGCATGGCGGCCTTCACGGCGCAGCCCGGCTCGTGGTCGTGGGTACAGTTGGGGAAGTGACAGTCGTGCAGGAAGTCGCGGAATTCGACGAAGTAGTGCCCTAAATGTGCAGGCTCTAATTCAACGATACCGTATTCCCGAATACCCGGTGTATCCACGATGAACCCGTCGTCGCCGAGTGCAAAGAGTTGGGCGTGAGTGGTGGTGTGCTTGCCCTTGCGTGTGCGCGTGCTCACGGCACCCGTGCGCAAGTTCAGGTTTGGTTCCACAGCATTGAGCAAGGAGGACTTGCCCACACCGGATGGCCCCGCCACGACGTTAGTTTGTCCCGCCAATGCTTCCCGAAACGTCTCGACGCCGTCGCCATTGGTGGCGCTGGTGCCGAGCACCGGGTAGCCTAAGTCCTCGTACAAGGCCTGCCAAAAAGCGATGTGCGGTTCATCCTTGGCACGCATCAGATCCAGCTTATTGAAGACGATGCCTGCGTCGAGTTCATACAACTCGGCCATCACTAAAAAACGGTCGATGAAGCCGGGGTTGAGCTTTGGCATCCGCACAGACTGAATCGTCCATGCTGCATCGACATTGGCGACCAGCACGTGCTCCATGCCCACGCGCCGTCCGGCAGCACGGCGGCTGAGCTTGTTGCGGCGCTCATGGATGTCCGTGATGAATCCCGTACCATCGTCCCCAAGCCGTATCGTCACCCGGTCGCCGACGACGACGGGGTTGGTTTCGGTTTGCTCAGCTAAGCGGAACTTGCCGCGCACCTTCGAGGGAACGACGCCATCTGTCGTCTGCACATCGTACCAGCTGCCTGTAGAGCGGATCACCCGACCCACTGCCTGGTTGGGGGGCGCAGCTACCGGCTGGGCATCGTTTGTGATGGACATGTGCGGAGGGTATTGGAGCAGAAGCAGGTTATAGCCTTGAGCTGCTGGATGGATCCAAGATTGAAGGTGCAACCATCGTACAATAGCTACCGTCTACGGATGCGTATCCTGAATAGAACCTAAACACCATGTCCGAACATAAAACGGCTGAAACGCAGCACAACGAACGGCAGCAACAATACCAAGACGCCCGCAAGGCGTTCAACGAGCTAAAAATCGAGGAGCGCGCCTTCTTTTTACTTGATGCCGCTGCGTCGACGCTGGTGCACGTGCTCGAAGAGACCGGAAACGTGCTCTCACGCGAACTTGACGCGTTCTTTAAGAGCTTCGAGTCTAAGAAAGCAACGTCCGAAGCGCCTGAAGAAACGGCCCATGCAGAAGGATCTCCAGAAGCTGGAGTCGATGAGGTGTCGTCCGCTACAGAAGAGGCTCCAGCGCCTCAAAAGGCGACAGGTAAGGCGAAAAAGCCTACGGCTAAAAAGACTTCGACGAAGAAAAAGACGAGCCGAAGCAAAAAGTCGAAGGGTGACGCTTAAGCTGTGAGCTTTCGCTTTTGTTGGTTTTTCCGTTCTTTGGTTGCACTACATCCATTCACATTGAGCGCGCCGCCTTCGTTTGACTATGGCCGATCAAAACAAACCTTCGTATCGGTTCGATGATCTCAGCTTTATAGGTAAGGCTGTGTTTCTGACAGGTGCAACCGTTCGGGCCGTAGGAAATGTTTTGGATTATGCCATCGAAAAAACCGTCGACATCGCTGTGGAGACTGAGAAAGCCTTTCGTGAAGGCAAAGACGGGCGGATCGAAGATGCGCGCATCTTAGAAGAATACAGTCCGTCCGATGCCGAAAAAGAGCACCTCGAGTAAGCGAGGCTATCTAGAAGTTTTCTGGGAAATGTAGCACGCTGTCCATGTCTGTGACGCGTTCATTTAGGTAGGCTTGAGCGTCATGTATAGCAGCGTTGTAGATGATAGGACCGAGTAGGGAAAGACACTCCTCGGCCAACACCATCGCCTTCAAGTCACCAATTTCTAAATCGAGCTCATCCAAAATCAGCGCTTTTAAACGTGTTTCTAAGGCACGCTGGGTGGGTTTGGGTACGTTTAGCTTCATGCTTGTTGCGGCAGGTCTTGGCGGAGTATTGGGTTTAAAGCATGCCCGGTGTGGGTGTGCGGAATTGAAAGCCCATCGTTTGGGCTACGTGGGGCGGTAGTTTGGGCAACTCGGAGCGCGGAATGTAGAAGGTAGAGAGATAAAACAAGTCTTTAAACACCTTATGCTGCTCGGCCGTTTGGTGCAAGTAGCGATGCCCACTCGAACCGCCCGTGCCGATCTTTGTGCCGATCATCCGAAGCACCATCAGCGCATGCCGGTAGCGCCACGTCGTAAACTTCTCGTCGATATCCATCAGCAAGCTCAGCAAGCGAAAGGGGAGATGCAGGATGGGCTCGTCGCGGTAGAGGTTGATAAGCAGCGCCGCCTGCAAGGCTTCGTGTGACAGCCTGAGAGCGCCTTGCTCCACCAGCGCATTGTGCTTCTCTGGGTCGAACAGCGCCTCGAAGTTGCGCGCCGTGCGGTCTAGGTTGGTGCGCTGGGCGCCTTTCTCCTCATCGGTCAAGGTCGGGTTGTGGTCGATGAGTTCGCGGTCGCGTGCGAGCATGCGGTCGACGGCTTCGTGGTAGACGCGCCAAAACTCGAAGTCGCCAAACCGTAGGAACGGTGTACGGTGGAGCCATTCGTTGATGAGGTGAAACAAGTTGGGGCTAGCCTCGGCTTGTTGGACCCGGTCAGCATCTGTGTTGTTGAGGCGCGAAGTGTAAGGCGCATTCGAATACGGAAGCCGGGCGCTGCGCTGCAAGCCAAGGCGGTTTTCGATGAGCCGAAACTGAGCGCTCTGAAAACCTGACGCAGGCACCAACTCATCGCGGAAGTCGAGGAAGTCCAGCGGTGTCATCGTTTCCAGCACATCAATCTGCTGAATGAGCACGCGTTGGATTTCTACGATGCGGGCGAGGTGTGAGACGGCCTTGCCTACACATTTCTCATCGACGGTATCCGGTGAAAAGAGCTTAATGACAGCGTCGAGCTCCCATAAAATCTGCTTAAACCAAAGTTCGTAGCTTTGGTGTATGATTATGAAAAGCATTTCATCGTGAGCGGGCTGGCCATTTTGAGCACTCTCAAGACGTTGGGCGTTAAGAATGGCGTCCAATTGCAGGTAATCACCGTAATACAGAGGTGATGTGTGTTGGGACATATTGCAACCGATTACATTGAAAAAAAAGGACTTGCGGGAAGCGGTTCCGGTCGATTTTTCTTGACAGAATCTGGAGATTTTCCTATTGATATCAAAGCCCACCCGTGGATTTGACAGGTTTTTCCCTACGACTATTTAGAGGTACAACCTGTTCTCTTTTAAGACGCTGGTTAGTAATATATGACTACCCTCGGAAGCGCTTCCGAAATACGCACGCAGTTCACCTTCATCAACGGAGTCCATGTTATATCTTAATCGCCTACTGGCAACGACAGATTTGACCGCCGCATCTTCGGCTTCATTGGTGCACGCGTTCAACTTAGCAAAGCAATTTGATGCTGAATTATATGTGCTGCATGTTCGGGTGCTCGGGCGTCACGCTACGGGCGTTCCCGCGTTGGATACGGTGCAATGTCATCGCCACATCACCGACGAACTCCAGCGTTTGGGACTGCGTCTTCCTACTGAACGGCTCAAGGTAATCGTCGCAGAAGCCGAAACCGCTTCTCAGGGCATCGTCTCGGCCGCTCGGCGCTACGACATCGACCTGATTGTGACCGGCAAGCAAGGCCCTGAGCAGGTGCACTGCCAGCGCGATGGCTTTGTGTCGGACGTGGTG
>CAYYHN010000135.1:0-3136 GCA_964471245.1 uncultured Rhodothermaceae bacterium
CGTCAAAGCTGGTGGCATCATCGTACGTCAGCGTGGCACTAAGTACCACCCCGGCGACAACGTAGGCCGCGGCGGCGACGACACACTGTTTGCCACGACCACAGGCAAAGTCCGCTTCGCACGTGGTCGCAAAGACCGCTGCATCGTGCACATCGACCCGGCTGCCTAATGCACGCCTGATGTTCGGTGCGCCAAGCGCGTTGATGCTTCGAACTACAAACGGCTCCTCGGTTGCGTACCGAGGAGCCGTTTTGCATGCAGTTTGCTTTCCTTTAGTTCGCTTTGGTGTATTCTACACCCTCGTGCGTTATGCGGCCTTGCGGTAGGATGTAGTAGCCGCCACGGTTGGCACGACCTCGCGTTCGATACGTGATGCTAGCAAGGCCGTCCCATTGCTTAGGTTCATCCGGCGGGCAGCCATGTGTTGCTCCATCAGCTTGCTCCGGTCAGCGAGCCAGTGCTGTAGGATGGTGCGTATTTTATGAGGCACGAGTTCGATGAAGAGCCCCATCTCAGCTTTAGCAGGTGCCAAAATAGGCGCGTAGGCGCGCTGTGTCCGGGCACGGTCGAACAAATGAATGCCCGGCAAGCCTGCATATACCGCTTGCATAGATGGTAAGCCTCCGGTGAAAATGCCAAACGCACTCGCGATCAGTGCCGAACGGCTTTCAGGCTGGGCTTGGTCGAGCACAGTAATCTGCTCGTCCCGCTCGGCTTGCCTACGAAATGCAGCAAATCGCTGCGAGTCGTCGAGGCCCGTGAGTACGTAGACTGGGTGCACAGGCATGTTGGCTAGCATCATCTTAATCGTGTACAGCGCCATGTCGTTGACGCGTGCACCATCGAGGGCAACGTAGACGTTGGGCATCTCCTCCTCCACCTGCACTTCGAACCGCGACGTGAGAATCCGGTGCGTGCCCTCCGGTATGACGACGTGATGCGCCCCTTCCGGTGTGGCATAGTCCACCTTCCAATCGACTTGAGCACCTTGCTTGAAGTCAGGGGCCAAGGCCATGACCTTGGGCACTTGCGCCTTCAATTGGCTTAAAAACTCGGCCTCCAGCTTTGCCACATCCAACAATAGGACATCTGGACCAAAGATGTCGATGTAGCTTAGGGCGTTGCGCTCGCTACGGACAATCCGCACAGGGAAGTCCTCATTGCGCATGCTGCCCTCCAGTGTTCGCGGCACAATAGCCACGACCTCAAGATCAAACTTTGGGTGCAAGGTGCGCGCCAACTCAATAGCGCGATTCACATAGTCGGTTCCTTCGCGGTACGAGCCGCGGCAAAGGATCTGACACTTCATGTTGGATGAACCCCCGGAGGAACCATTGCCTCCACTACAAGGCGATCAAAAATCGTTCAGTGATCACGTATCATCCTAGCCCATCCCAAAGGTACCATAAGCGCTGAAGCGGGGTATGCATTAGGGTACCACACCCGTTTGCAACAAACGCCGTTCCATGATGGAAATAAGCGGCTATATCCATGCAAAAAAGGCTTATTGCTCGAATTCACCTCCCCTTACTTGCGCAGTGAGGCCAACCTTTGCCTTCATCACGCCGATAGAAGGGCATGATCTTCCGCAAAACCTGCTAGACACCGGAATTAAGATGGGAAATGAATGCGGCCACGGAGTTCGGCACCTCCGCCCGGTGTAACGGCCATATAAATTTCATTGGTGTGTCGCCATATTAAGACTTGAAGTTGCCCAAGATCGAACAAGTTGTAGCCGTCTTGTTGGGCAATCTGTTCGAGCACGTCGCGGGTCAGTTGAATGCGGCTGGCGTGCTCGTCGAGTTGGGCATAGGAATAGACGAATACCTTGACTTCTGCGTCATGGCGTGTGTCGTCGAAGAGCAAGACTGGCACCTCGACGCCGTCCGCCACCTCTTGCACGGCAACGCCAGCTAGTGGTGCATCTTCAATTTCGGGCACTGTCAGTGAAGCGCCTAAGCTGCTGGCGAGCCAACGCTCGGCTTGCTCAGGGGCGCTAGTATCATAACGCGGTTCTACTTCATCCGCGTTGCTGATGGTAAGCATGACCAGATCAACTTCGGGTACATGCTCGGGGATGATGCGGCTCCCGAAGAGTCCGGCAAAACTGGCAACCATGATGGTGATGCACGCCAGCGCAAGCCGCCGCATGGTATGCTGCCTGCGTCGAGGCTTCGAGGGTTTCCGTTCGGCCGGATGTGCCAAGTCCTTACGCACGACGCTTGCCTCAGACGCATCTGTGCCTGCAGATGCCCCGAGTTGCTCAACCAAGGTCGTGGGCAATGGCGTGAGCATATGGTCCAGCGTCCGCGAGAGCCCACCCTTAAACCACGCATGGACGTCCATATCTTCGAGCAACGCGCGCTCAGGAGGGCGGAGGCTCGCATAGAGCGAACGTACGACTTTGCGGCGCACCTCCACGAGTTGGGCTAGTGCAATTTCGGGATGGAGATCCAACACAGCCCCTGCCTCTGCACACGACATTTCCTCCACCTCGCACAACACCAAGAGCAAGCGCGAGCTGTTGGGCAGCGTGGCAAATACCGCAGGCAGTAGGCGATCGATGAGCTCTTCGGCCAACCGGTGCCGCACATCGCGCAGCCCTAGCTCAGTCTTTTGGGTATCGGCTAAGGCCTCCTCTACCTCCTCGGCACTTGCAGGCTGCTCTATGCCGTGGTGCTGTTGCCACGCATCGTGTGCTTCGAGCAACAGGCGAAACAACCATGCCCGATCCGATGCCTCATCGTGCCCAAGGGGTAGTTGCCGAAAAGCACGCGCATAGGTCTCTTCAACACGCGCAATCGCTTGCTGGACGTCAGGGGTGATAACCTGCGCCAGCGTGTACACGTGTTCGAGGTGTGCGACCAACTGGGCACGGCGTGCGTCAGAAGACATAGAATCGGGTTGTCAAACCAAGAGGAGCAGAACTACCAGCATCGGTGCTGCAAGGTACAACGAATTGCCAGCCCTTGTAGCGTGCAATTCGTAATCCGTTCCAAAACTGCCGCAGCCAAGACAAACCGACTCGCCGCAGCAAGACTATGCCGTAACAGGTTGTGGCTTTCGCAGTGCGAGCACCCGCGCATCGAGCCCATCCGTTTTCCACGAATCAGGGCCGACAAAGATGCTGTCCAGC
>CAYYHN010000135.1:3160-8782 GCA_964471245.1 uncultured Rhodothermaceae bacterium
TGCACAGCACGTCGTCCGCGCGCTAAATCGACGTAGCCGAAGGTTGTCCACTGAACAGCTTTCACTTTTGTGCCAGCCGCATCGAACATGACGCCCTCGACAGTCAGGCTGCTGGCATCAACGTCAATGAGTGCCGTCTGAATCGTCACGACTTCACCAAGTTTTGCAGGCCGCAAATAGGCAATTTCGTGCCGCGTCACAAACCAGTTATTGCCTGTCTCCCGCGCATGCTCATAAAGATCGAACCCGTAGTGGTCTCGGAGATGATCTTCCCTAGCATTGATGAAGTAGTTGATGAACTTGGCATTGTTGAGATGCCCAAAGGCATCGCAATCTTGGAAACGGATGACGGTTTGGCTACGTGGGTACTTGTTCATTCCAAAAAAGACCAATCGGTCTGTTAATGAGTAAAAAAATTAGACTGAAACCAGTTGGTTCTCGATGTAGCTTCGCAAATGCGCTACGGCGAAGTCCATATGCTGCGGATTGTCGTACAAGTTGCTGAGCACCAAGGCACCTTCCAGCATGGCGACGAACACAGATGCAATCTGGTCGGCGTCAAGATTAGGGCGCAGTTCATTGCGGGCCATGCCTTTAATCACCGTATCGTGGATGTAGCGCTGCAACTCCTCCATCCCTGCACGTGCACGGGCTTGCAGAAACGGATGCGTATCGTCGCTATCGACGGCTGTGTTCAAGATGGGGCAGCCGCCGGGCACAGGCGGATCGTTGACGTAGCGAGCCATGATGTCGACAATTGCACGCAAGCGATCTGGGGTGGTCCGCTTGCCACGTAGGCCTTCCACGAAGCGCGTGCGTACTTGGGCCAACGCATATTCGAAAGCTGCGAGGGCAAGTGCCTCTTTGCTTTCAAAATGGTTGTAGATGCCGCCCTTCTTCAGACCTGTTGCGGCCATAATTGCCGACATCGATACACCCGAAAAGCCGTGCTGATTGAACAGCCCTGCCGTCCGGACCACAATTTCGTCGCGTGTCTGTTTGCCTTTGCTCATATCTCAAAACCAAAAAAGACCAACCGGTCGGTTTCTTCAATAGGCTACGCTCTATCTAGTTCCCACACGAGATAAAGATGTCCGAAATCACAACTCGGAGGAAACCGATTCAGGTATTCACGATATTACATCTACAAAAATGAAACTAATATTCCTCCGCTTCCGTAGCGGCCCGTCATGAAAGGAACGAACCTCGGCGAATTCGAAGAACTGGTGCTACTGGTTGTCGGCGTGCTGTACGAAGAAGCGTACGGCGTGGCGATCCAAAAGGCCATTGCTGAGCACACAGGACGCGCGGTCAAAATCAGCGCGGTCCACTCGGCTTTGCACCGACTGAGCGAAAAGGGCTACCTCACCTCCCGCATGGGCGGCGCTACCGCGCAGCGCGGCGGCCGACGGAAGCGGCTGTTTACGCTGACCGATGCAGGCAAGCTGGTCCTCGAAAAACGTCGCGATGAGCGCACACGCCTCTGGCAATTGATGCCCAAATGGAGCTTGAGTTAGCTGCTTTATCCTGATTCGTCCTCTCTTCTTCACCGCTTGTATTTCACCGTTGGCCTATGTCCATGCCACCCTCACGTGCTGATGCTTTCCTCTCGTGGTTCTGTCCGCCGGAACTGATCGAGGACATTCAGGGCGACCTCTACGAATTGTTCGAGGTCAGGGTTCAGCAGGATGGTTTGGGCCGCGCGAAGCTCTGGTATTGGTGGAATGTCTGCTGGTTTCTGCGTCCTTATATCCTGCGTCGTCGGCGCAATTATCCCATCGCACGAGGTCCCATCATGTGGAAGAACTACGCCACAGTCGCTTGGCGGCAATTACGCCGCGCCCCGCTGTACAGCGGCATCAACATCGCCGGGCTCGCCCTAGGCATCGCGTGCTGCATCCTCATGCTGCTGTTCGTCCGCGATGAGCTGACGTTCGACCGCATGCACACACAAGCCGACCAGATCTACCGGATCGTGGAGCAGCGTGTAGCAGAACAAGGCGACGTCCGTTTCATAGCCGACACGGCCGGACCTGTAGGACCGACGATGGTTGCCGACCTGCCAGAGGTCAACCAAAGTGTTCGGATAGTAGACCGTGGCGGACGGGGACGCTTTACGCTGCGCCAAGGTGAGCGCGAGCGCCACGAAGGAGCGTATCTCTATGCTGAGACATCTTTTCTGGAGGTCTTCGACTTCCCGCTCCTCGCAGGCAACCGCGCCACCGCGCTCACGGCCCCCAATAGCGTACTGCTGACAGAAACGGGAGCGTCCTTCTACTTTGGGCACACCGATGTACTAGGCAAAACCATCTCCGATGAAAGTGGCGTGACCTATACCGTGACGGGTTTGATGGCCGATCCGCCCAACAATTCCCATCTTCAGTTCGAAGTGGTGTTTTCGTGGGCCTCATTGGAGGCGAATGAGAACTGGCTGGCGTGGCTCGGCAACTGGGACTCAAGTCGCATTATCACCTATGTCGTCCTCAATGAGGCCGCCTCGCCCGAAGCCGTCACGGCCAAGCTGGAAGCGTTCAGCAACCAATACCGAACGGCCGAGGCATGGGCAGCGCGTTCCTACACGCTCCAACCGCTACCAGCCATTCACTTCGACTCGGGGTACATCGAGAGCGAGCACAATTCCGGGAAAAGCACCCGTTCGACGCTGTATATCTTTACAGCGATTGCCTTGCTGATTGCCCTGATTGCGAGCATCAACTACATGAACCTTGCGACCGCACGCGCCATGAAACGGGCCCGCGAAGTTGGGCTGCGCAAAGTCATCGGAGCCTACCGTGGGCAACTCGTGGGCCAATTCCTAGGCGAGTCGGTCTTGACAGCACTGCTGGGCATGGTTCTAGCGATTGGATTGGTGTTGCTTGTACTACCTGCCTTCAACAGCTTCACGGGCAAAGCGCTCACGCTCGCCCCAACGTCGGCGTGGCCAGTGCTCTTGGGCATGCTGGGCATGACGCTGCTCGTCGGGCTCGTTTCGGGCAGCTACCCCGCGCTGTACGTGGCCCAATTCCGTCCTGCGCAAGTGCTCAAGGGCTTCAGCCTCCGTGCTCAAGGCGTACGCTGGCTTCGCGAAGGATTGGTCGTGATGCAGTTTTCGTTGTCGATCATTCTGATTGTGGCGACACTCGGCGCGTATCAGCAATTCAGTTACATCCAAGATCGCGACCTTGGCTTCAACCAATCGCACCTTGTTACGCTCGACATCAACAGCCGGGCGTCCCGTGAGAACTTCGAAGGCATGAAGGCAGGCTATCGGCAGATTGCGGCCGTCGAAGCTGTTTCGGTCACATCGCGGGTACCGGGCGACTGGAAAGTAGTGCCCACCGTCGAAGTACGTCCAGAAGGCAGCATGTCGGAAGATCTTATGTCTGCCACATTCATGGGCGTCGATGCGGACTTTTTGGATACGTACCAGATCACGTTGGCGGATGGCCGCAACTTCTCGGAGGCACTTGCTACCGACTCATCGGCGTTGCTCATCAATGAGACGGCGGCTCGGCTGTTTGGCTGGGATTCGGCCAATGAACAAACGCTCAGCCTCCTCAACATCAACTTCGGCGGCCGCCAATTTGATGCAGGCTACGATGCCCAAGTGATTGGCATCGTGAAGGATTTCCACTTCGAGTCGCTCCACGCCGACATCCGTCCGCTCGTGCTAGGCTTCCGCAACAACCCCTTGCAAAGCATCGACTACTACACCTTGCGCGTTCAAACCGCCGATCTTGAAGGTTTGCTGGCGCAAGTGGTGCAGGTACACACCCAGTTCGATCCCACCACGCCGATGGAGGTCAACTATCTCGACCAGCGACTGGAAGAAGCCTATGTGCAAGACCGACGCGATGGGACCGTCTTTGGCGTAGCCACCTCGCTGGCCTTGCTGATCGCGTGCTTCGGCCTCTTCGGACTAGCGGCCTACCTTGCCGAGCAACGCACCAAAGAGATCGGTGTGCGCAAAGTGATGGGCGCAACGGTCGGTGGCCTGATCGTGATGATGTCTGCTTCCTTCACCCGTCTCGTGGGCATCGCCTTCCTCGTCGCGACACCTGTCGCATGGTGGCTCACCAACCGCTGGCTCGACAACTTCGCGTATCACACCAGGCTTGGCTTAGGCACGTTGCTGCTTGCCGGATTCGCAGCGCTCATGCTCGCGTGGCTCACCGTCAGCTACCAAGCTCTCAAAGCCGCCACCACGGATCCGATTCATGCGCTGCGGTATGAGTAGCCCAACGTTGCATGTGCCTCACGAGTAACTTGGTCGGAATAGCAGAAACCGTACATTTCTTCAACGACCCAGACAATTAGATCATGCGACCATCTAGGGCTACAACGGTAGCAATATGCCCGAACCCACCGTTTAAACCCGAGCAAACCGCGTACTGTACATCAGCGAAACCGAGTCACCTTTTCGGATGCTGAGTAGGTTAGCCGCGTGCCCGGTATTGACAGCGATCTCCACGTAGCCCGAACTGCCCACAAGCACCAGCGGCTCGCCTTGATCGACGGCCCCGTACGTCGAAGAAAGCCCACGAATGATCCCGCCTCGGATGTAGCATGTAAGGTTCGCTAGCTGCTCTTGATCGAGAAGTGATGCCGGAATGTTCGTGATGGCATTGCCGAAGTGGTCGATGTGCACCACCCATCCCTGAATGCCCTCTTGATCAGCAATCGGAAGCGCCCACTGGAGCGGCATCAATTCAGCTAAAGGCGTACCGAGTGAAGCGAGGGCTTCTCTTCGTGCAAGACGAGCAGCCACCGGGGCAAAGATGTCACGACCATGAAACGTGTGACTTGGCGCTGATGAACGCCATACATCAGGCTGATCGAGACACACAATAGCCTCGATGTCTCCTTCATCGTGCAATAAGGAGAACAAGCCATTGTCGGGGCCGACGAAGTAGTGTCCACCTGCTGCCAGCGCAATAGGGGCACGCTCCGTTCCGACACCGGGATCGACGACGACGAGGTGGACGGTGCCTTGCGGGAAGTAGGGCCACGCCTCACGAAGAACCCATGCGGCAGCCATCACATCTTGCGCTGGAATATGGTGTGTGACATCGACAAACCGTGCCTGCGGCGCAAGACCCAGCATGACGCCTTTCATGGCGGCTACGTACGCATCGGTCGTACCAAAGTCGGTCGTTAGTGTGACAAGTGGCATGCTCATATGCCGTCAAGCTGATGGAATCGCAGATGCGAATGGTGCGCGATGGGCTGTTCACAACGCGCCCTTGCGGCCGGAGATCCTTCGCCCCTTCGTTCCATTTGTTTCAATTCTTCCTGAAAGTTCGGAACAGCTTGCAAAAGGCATCCGTTTTCTCCAAGTTATTCCCCTGCCATTGTATCTGGCGCATCAGATATTCCGGCATTAATGTACGTGTTTTTGTGCAGACAGTTGGTCTGTATCTGTTCCACTCTAACCATACAGCATGGACAATCGGTATCAGGAAGCACTTGAGCGTTTCATCCTTTTCTGGGGCGAGATGGCATCGAACTGGGGCATCAACAGGACAATGGCTCAGATCCACGCACTGCTTTACGCCTCCGAAACGCCCCTCGATACCGACGCCAGCATGAGCCGCCTCAAGAATAGGCGGACGAATGCGAGTC
>CAYYHN010000136.1:0-8762 GCA_964471245.1 uncultured Rhodothermaceae bacterium
CCTGTCCATCCTTTCATACCATCCACACCACGAAAGTTGGACACAACTTGAGTTAGGAATGCGTCATCCGAAGCGTTGAGCCTCTGCGACCGTGCACTCAGCAACACGACTTTTTGAGTGTGGTAAACAGGTCGCCAAGGGCGGAGGTATGCTTGCTGAGCCTGCCCGGGTCGAGGCCGTTGTAGGAGCGTGGGCCGTCGACGGTGCCTTGCACGAGGCCTGCTTTCTTGAGCGCCTTCAGGTGCTGCGAGACGGTCGCCTGCGCCAAGGGCAACACCTCGACGATTTCGCCGCAGATACAGGTGTTGCGTTCGGCCAGCACACGAAGGATGGCGATCCGTGCCGGATGTCCGAGTGCTTTGGCGGCTTCGGCTAACTGCACGTCGGCTTCGGGGAAGGCAGCTTTCTTGTTTTGCATGATCAAGTGCTTATTTAAATGTATATCGCAAATATACGATAAAAGAATATTTGGTTACAGGAGGGCTATAAAAAAAGCAGCCACTTGTAGGAAATGACTGCTTGTATTAGGTTGTAATTACTGGAATTATGCCGTGCAATTTATTTCAGCATGCGTGTGCCATCGGCTTGGTAGACGTAGCGGAAAGTGTAGTACCGTGGCGTCCCGGTGGCGACATCGTAGTAGTCGACGACTTCAACTTTGGCAAAGCCGCCATTGGCAAGCTGGAAGACGAGCGTCCGGTCCATAATCGGCTCGACGGTGTGCGACGATGGGTCGTAGCTGTACCAGCCTTGGTTGTTGGCCGCAGGAAGTGCCGAGGTGTCTTCGGTCTCTTCTGTGTAACCTTCCTCAGGTGCTTCCTCGACCAACTCGAAAGGAATCTCAAGGATCTGCGCGCTACCGTTCACGCGGATGCGCGTCCCCTGAAAAGCGAGGTCCCATGCTCCGTCTTCATCGACGATCTCGTTGTTGGCAAGGCTGTAGAAAACGAAACCTTCGCGGTCGGAGGCATCAAGGTTTTCGACAGTCAGGATCGGTAGGCTCGTTTCGTCTTGTGCCGCGGCAGGGAGGACCAATAGAGTTGCAAAGGCCACGAGTAAAAGACGGCGAAGCGTACGCATAATGTTCGGTGCTAAAATGAGTGATGTATAGATTTGTACAACTTACGGCGTGCCATAATGTTCATCCGCAAAGATGAGGCAAGAACAGATGAAGTTTAGTGAGGGTGCTGTTGGTTTGGAATTCTTTGGAGGAGGCTAATCCCCTACGCGTTCATCCCACTGTTTTCTAAGCGCTATAGCTACGCCAAATGACTACTGCGGTGTTCAGCGTGGCTTTCGCCTCATCCGCTTAGCTCGACCTTGTCCATTTCAACCAAACCTAGGAGGTCATAGGAGTTCCAACATCGCTCCCCAATAAGATATGACATCCGACGCCAACAATGTCTCCCGAGTTCGTCGCTCTTATGAGCACCTTACGCCCGTGTTCAACCCACTCATGGGTGCACTATGGCTATGCTGTGTGCATGGACAAAGTCGAGCTAAGACGCCCAAATAAGCTTGGACTGATTCAACGAGCCGTTGAACAATCGAGGGAGTTTCGTATCCTCCCGCTGCGACTACCTACGCTATGGCACTTCTATGCTTTACTTAGGCGATTCTATGCGTTACCTCCAGTTTTTTCTCCTGCTCTTCCTCATGGCGTGCGACCCTGCACCCCACGCAACGCCACCACAAGCCACACCTGTCGTTTCTAAAGCGGAGGGTACTGTGCTGCGTGCTGGGTTCTTAGCGCTAGAGACCGTATTCAACTCGGAGTTGATGGCCCCGTACGATGTCTTGCACCATTCCATCTTCCGGGATTCAGAGAATTATATCGAGCCATTCATCGTCACGCCCGATGGCAAACCGTTCGTGACATTTGAAGGCATCACTATCACCCCGCACTTTTCGTTTGAAAACGCACCGCCGATTGACATCCTTGTCATTCCAAGTACCAACAACAGCATGACGACGGATTTGGAAAATGCAGCGCTGATAACATGGCTCAAGGATACGGTCGCACAAGCACAATACGTTATCACGGTCTGCGATGGCGCGTTTCCGCTTGCAGCTACGGGTGCACTCGATGGCCGCGTCGCAACAACCTTCCCGGCGGACCGCAATGCCTTGGCCGAGCGCTTTCCCAATATAGATGTACGGTATGATGTCAACCTTGTCGTAGATGGCAAGTACATTACATCGGTTGGTGGTGGGTTGAGCTATGAGCCAGCCTTCTACCTTGTCGAACACCTCTATGGCATAGAACATGCTACCACATCGGCTGGCGGCCTTGTGTGGGATTGGAATCTCGCCAACGTGCCGCACCTGATCGTGCAGCGATAAGACGTGCGGTCGGGTTCACGACCGTTTTGCTCTTTTTGCATCGCCATGATCCGGGTAGCCTCCCCACCTGTTCGTCCGGCGTGGAAAGCGGCGCTCGCGCTTATGCGTCCGCACCACTACGTCAAGAACGTTTTTGTCTTTGCGCCACTGTTCTTTGCCGCGCAGTTTGCCGATCCCAGTTTGCTCTTTCGCGCAGCCGAAGGTTTTCTAGCATTCTGTTTCACCGCAAGCGCCGTCTACGTATTTAATGACCTCAAGGACATTGAGCGTGACCGGAGTCATCCCAAGAAACGCTTTCGCCCGCTCGCTTCCGGCGAAGTCTCAAAGCCTATGGCGTGGGTTATCTTAGCCGCCCTGCTGGTTGGTGGCCTTGGCCTAGGATTCGCTATCAACTACGCTACAGGCATCATCTTAGCGGCGTACCTTGCCATCAATTTTGCCTATAACCTCATCCTAAAGCATGTTTCGATCCTCGAACTCGCCATCGTTTCGCTCGGCTACAACATTCGATTAATGGTTGGCTCAGCGGTAACAGGTGTACCACTTTCGATGTGGGTGATCGTGATGACGTTCTTGCTGGCGCTCTTCCTGACACTCGCCAAGCGCCGCGACGATGTGCTCATCTATGAACGCACAGGTAACGCGATGCGGCCCGTTGTGTCGACATATAACAGCCCATTCATCAATGCGTCTATGCTCGTGATGGCGGCTGTGCTGCTGGTCGCATATACGCTCTACACGATCTCGACGGATGTTGTGCAGCGCCTTGGTACCCCGTACCTCTACCTGACCGTCTTCTTCGTTATCCTCGGCGTGCTCCGGTATTTCCAAGTGACGTTCGTTGAAGAACGTAGCGGTGATCCGACCAAGATTGCGCTGACGGATCCCTTCTTGCAAGTAACGCTGCTCGGCTGGATCGCGTCCTTCGCATGGATTCTCTACGTCTGACCCAACTGCCATCGAACGGAAAACCTTTCCCCTACGCCCATGGCCGCTACTTCCGTCGCCAACTGGAGCCTCTATCCCGTGGCACAGGCCGATATACGCTCCGTCCGTAACGACGCCGACCTGCGTACAGCGCTACAAACGACTGAAGCCTGTATCCCTCGTGGCCTCGGCCGCTGCTACGGCGACGCAGCGCTCAGTTCCACGATTATTCAGATGACTCGCCTCAACCGCTTCCTCGACTTCGATGAAGCTACAGGCACCCTTACGTGCGAAGCAGGCGTCTCGTTCGCTGATATCTTGAAGGTGTTCGTCCCGCGTGGCTGGTTTCTACCGGTCACGCCTGGCACCAAGTTTGTCACGGTCGGTGGCGCGATGGCATCGGACGTACACGGCAAGAACCATCATGCAGCAGGCTCCTTCTCGCAGCATGTAGAAGCATTCGATCTGATGCTACCCGACGGCGAGGTCGTCACCTGCACACGCGCAGAGCACGCCGACCTGTTCGCGGCCACACTTGGCGGCATGGGCCTTACAGGCATCATCTTACGCGCCACCTTTCGGCTGATCCCAGTAGAAAGCGCCTTCATCCGGCAGGAAACGGTGAAAGCTAGGAATCTCGTCGAGATCATGCACCTGTTCGAGGCCTCGCAAGACTGGACATACTCTGTCGCATGGATCGACTGCCTTGCCCGAGGCCGCAAACGAGGGCGCTCGATCATGATGCGCGGTGAACATGCCACGGTGGCCGACCTAGTAAACACGCGCTGGGTTGACTCGCCACTGACACTACCGTCAAAGCGCAAGCTGACAGTGCCGTTCGCGCTACCAAGCTTCACGCTCAACCCGTGGACCGTCCGTGCCTTCAATATGGCGTACTACGGCAAAGCGCCACAGGGCACGCATGCCAGCATTATCGACTACGACACGTTTTTCTATCCGCTCGACAGCATTCTCCATTGGAACCGGATCTACGGCAAACGCGGGTTCGTGCAGCATCAGTTCGTCTTGCCCAAAGACATGTCGCGCTCAGGCCTCACGCAGATTCTTGACCGCATCGCTGCAGCCGGGCATGGCTCTTTCCTTGCCGTCCTCAAACTCTTTGGCCAGCAGAATGATCTGATTGCCTTCCCGAAAGAAGGCTACACCCTCGCCCTCGACTTCCCGATACGTCCTGGCCTCTTCGATTTCCTCGATGCCCTCGACCGCATCGTCCTCGACCACGGCGGCCGCCTCTACCTGACCAAAGATGCCCGCATGGCCAAGGCCACCTTCTGGCAGAGCTACGCCAACGCCGACCGCTTCGCCACCCTTAAGCAACGTATTGATCCGGCTAGCCGCCTCCGCTCCCTCCAGTCCGACCGCTTGGGCTTGACAAGTGATGAGGCTCCACGCAACGTTTCGCTGTCAGAAGCCGCCTAAAACGATTGGAGAACGGGGGCTTGGGAGAACGGCTGAATCAGAGCATGGGAAATCGTATACGAACCTTTACGTCCCTAGTCCCGTGCTCCATGCCTCTAGCCCCATGCCTAAAGCAAGGCAAAGCCGAGCGTATCAAAGCGGCGTACGAATCACAAACCACAAACCAATGTCAACTGTCCTCATTCTTGGTGCCACCTCCGACATGGCGCGTGCTACGGCACATTGCTACGCGGACGCTGGTTACGACCTCGTGCTCGCAGCCCGGCGCCCTGATGCGCTTGCGGCAGATGCTACCGACTTGGGCATTCGCTACGATGTGGCGGTGCAAACCGTAGCGTTTGATGCACGTGCCTACGCTTCGCATGCCGATTTCGCTGAGACCTTGGAGCCGCTACCTGACGGGGTGCTGTGTTTTGTCGGCTACCTTGGTGACCAAGTAGAAGCGCAGGGTGACTGGGAGATGGCACAACAGATTCTGGAGACAAATTACGTCGGGTGCATTTCGGTGTTGGAGCGCTTAGCCGAGGCGTTCGAAGCACGGGGGAGCGGCTTCATTGTTGGCGTCAGTTCGGTAGCAGGCGACCGCGGGCGACCAAGCAACTACCTGTATGGCAGTGCGAAGGCAGGCTTTCAGGCATACCTCTCTGGTCTGCGCGGCAGGCTGTTTATGAACGGCATTACCGTGCTTGATGTACGTCCCGGCTTTGTGGCAACCAAAATGACGGAAGGCTTGCCACTGCCCAGTGCCTTGACAGCACAGCCTGAATCAGTGGCCCGCGACATTTTTAAAGCCCAGCAAAAAGGCACGGACATCAGGTACACGCTGTGGTTCTGGCGCTACATCATGCGTATCATCAAAAGCATCCCGACAGCCGTATTCAAACGCCTTTCGCTCTGATGCGCCTCCGCTTGTTGTCAACCACCCTACTCCTCGCTCTGTATGCGTGGACGACAGGTTGCTGGCCCAATCCGCCCCTGCCACCGCCCGACCCCGACTGGCTTATCGTCCCCGGCGAGCGCGCAGGCCCCATTACGGCAACAACGACGGAAGCTGACCTCATCGCCCACTATGGCGCGGCAGCCGTGCAAGTTGACACGCTTGTGCTCAGTGAAGGCTTCGTCGAAGTCGGCACGCGGCTGCTGCCCGGTACCCCCGATGAGGTTGCGATACTCTGGGATGAGGCACGCATACACCCATCGGTACTCCGCATCAGTGGCGATAGCACGCGCTGGCGAACAGCAGAAGGTGTAACTGTAGGCATGACACGACAGCAATTGGAGCGCATCAATGGCATGCCCTTCGACCTAATGGGGTTTGGATCGAACTACGCGGGGCGCAGCACGTCCTGGCGCGATGGTGCGCTTTCGGGAGCGCTCAGCGTCTGGATGGAACGCACGGTTACTGTCCCAAAAGATGAAATGGTAGACCTGATGGAGCAGGTGCCTTTCCCTTCGGACCATCCTCTCATGCGTCGCCTTAACCTCAGGGTGCACACCGTGGAGGTACATTTGTTTAGATAAAGACGTATCTCTCAAGCAATCTGACATCCTAATCATAAAACCCAATGGGTTGATGAGTTAGCCCGGCCAGGCACGACGTACGAATGGAAACCCCAAGGGCCTATAGCCAAGGGCTGCGGCGCTCAGTAACAATGCGCCCGTATTCAATCCACCTTTTGAGTGCTGACACAAGCTATGATTTCGGATACCGCCCGCCACGAGATTTTGCGCCGTTTGACGGCCATTGAAGCGGAGGATGATGTACGTATTCTGCTGGCTGTAGAGTCAGGCAGCCGCGCGTGGGGTTTTCCCTCGGCCAATAGTGACTATGACGCGCGGTTTATCTACGTTCGCCGCCCCCAATGGTACTGGTCAATCGACCTCGAACACCGCCGTGATGTGATCGAGCGGCCCATTGTTGACGACTACGACGTGAGTGGTTGGGACCTACGTAAAGCGCTGCAACTCTTTCGCAAGTCGAACCCGCCGCTCCTCGAATGGCTGCGTTCGCCCATCATCTACCGCGAACATGCCCCGGCTGCTGATGCATTCCGTGCCTTGGTGCCCGCCTATTTCTCGCCACTGGGCGCAGCATGGCACTACCTGAGTATGGCACGAAGCAACTACAAAGACTACCTCCAGCGCAACCGCGTGCGTACCAAGAAGTATTTCTACGTGCTGCGGCCGTTGCTCGCTGTCCTATGGATCGAAGCCGGAAAAGGGCCCGTACCGATGCGGTTTGATACGCTCGTCGATGCCATAGTTGAAGACGCTCAACTGCAGGCGACCATCGCTAAACTCGTTGCACAAAAACGTGCCGGGGCCGAATTAGACGATGGGCCGCGTATTCCAGCCCTCAACCTGTTCATCGAGCGCGAACTAGCACGTCTCGCTGATGGACCGCTTGTGTCGCCACCGCCGAAGCCACCTGTAGAGCCACTCAACACATACTTCCGCACAACCGTGGCGCAACTATGGGCATAAAAAAGCACCGCCCTCGCGAACGAGGGCGGTGCCTAGGTGATATGGGTGAATCTTAGGTGTTCAGCGTGCTAGGTTTTGCAACACTTCTTATATCGTTCAAACACGCTGGAGGAGGTGATCATTTATTATGGCAGACTCGCCAACTTTTAGTAGTCATTTTTAATGATCGTGAGCCGCTATCTATATAAGCGATTTTTCGTTGCAAAAGAGGCCAGTAGTGTCACATTTTTTTGAAATTGATATGGTCTCACCTAAAAAATGCATGTGCCCAAGTGTGTGCGGTTGCGTAGTTTAGGCGCGGTTCATGCAAGCTGATGTAGAGAGAGACGTACCATGAAACCTCAAACGTTGGTCAAAGCATTGGAAGACGTCGCCCAGCAAATGGGCGTGCGGGTGAGGCGCGAGCGCGGCAGCTTTCGTGGCGGCTCGTGCACCGTGGCGGACCACCCGGTGATTGTGCTGAACAAGCTGCATCCACCCGAAGCACACCTCGGCATCTTAGCTGAGGCTTTGCGCAGCCTACCTGTAGAGTCGATCTACATTCGCCCAGCGGTGCGTCGTGCACTTGAAGACTTATGGACACGACGCGACGAACTGCAGATCGAAACCGAGGTGGTAGCGGATGATGCATAAGGCTGCGCCCATTCGGGTGACGCTACTTGGCACGGGTACTTCCACCGGTATCCCGGTTATTGGTTGTAGCTGCCCGGTCTGCACCTCCACTGATCCGCGCGATCGACGTACGCGTTGTGCTTGCCTCCTCGAAATCAATGGACTGACACTCGTCATTGATACTGGGCCAGACTTTCGTACGCAAGCACTCCGTGAAAACATCTCCACCGTTGATGCGGTGCTGTTTACGCACCACCACTTCGACCACGTCTCGGGGCTCGACGATCTGCGGCCGTTCCTATTTTACAACCGCAATGCGATCCCGTGCTATGCACAGGCCGAGACAGCCCGCGTACTGCGTCGCATGTTTGCCTATGTCTTCATGGACGGTACCTACCCCGGCGTGCCCAAGCTCGCCCTGCACGAGATCGACGGTGCGTTCGACGTGTTTGGGCGCTACGACCAGCCCGGCGCGGTGCGCGTACAGCCGATCGACGTGTATCATGGCGAACTGGCGATGTGTGGCTTCCGCGTGGGTCGCTTTGCCTACCTGACAGACGTCAGCCACATTCCCGAAGCAAGCTATGCCTTGTTGGAAGGCGTCGATACGTTGGTGCTGAGTGCGCTTCGCCACGAGCCGCACCGCTCACACGCGAACTTTGCTGAAGCCATTGCGTCGGCACAACGCATCGGGGCGCGGCAGACCTACTTTATCCACATGACGCATTCGATCCAGCACGCCCCCGAAGATGCCGTCCTCCCCGAAGGCATCAACCTTGGGTACGACGGCCTGACCTTCGAAGTCGCTGCATAAGTGCAACCATGCCTATGAACCTGCTCATCCTGAACGGTCCTAACCTGAACTTGCTTGGCACGCGCGAGCCCGAGACGTACGGCGCAGCCACCCTCGCCGACCTCGAAGCGGACCTACGCCAAGCCTTCCCGAAAGCCCAACT
>CAYYHN010000137.1:0-4089 GCA_964471245.1 uncultured Rhodothermaceae bacterium
ATGAAAGCGTTTGCTCACGCTGATAGAGTTCATTCAACTGGTCATCCATAAAATAGAACTCCAGCGGTACGCCCGGCAGCGTGGCAGCCCACGTATCTTCTAACGCTGCGATCTGGTTGGTGAGGCTGCCCTCATGCATGCGTATGTACAGGTATTCGAGGTCGATGAACGGCATGATGAGCACGGCAGGTGCGATATCATGGTGCAAGGAGAGGAAGTTGAAATCCTCAACCACGCCCACAACAGTCCGCGGGCCATCCAGCGTAAAGTAGTTCACCTCTTTCCCGACTGGGTCGTCTAGTCCCAAGGCCATAGCTGCCGTCTCGGTGAGGATAATGCTATTGGTGGGATCACGGCCAAACGCCTCCGAAAAAGCACGCCCTTCAGCAAGCGAAATCCCCATCGTCTCAAGGTAATCGTACCCAATTTGTGTGCCCACGACCTGCTGGCTCTCCGACGGATCACGGCCTTCGACCAAGATCGAATTGACAGGCCACGGCTCGCCCATTGTACGCTCGCTTCGGCTGACGCTGACGACATGACTCGTTTGCAGCAGCCGCTCTTTCAGTGTCTCGTAATGGCGACCCATGTCTTGGGGAAGTAGCTTGATCATCACTACGTTTTCTTGATCGAATCCCAACTCCTGCTCCGATAGGTAGTGGATCTGTTGGTTGATGACCAACGTAGCCGCGACCAGCGCGATGGAGATGCAAAACTGGACGGTGATCAAGACTTTGCGCAAACCCGCACCGCTTTGTACGTGATGCTTTAGGGCAAAAACTGCTTGTTGCCCCGCGAGCAGCAACGCTGGATACAGGCCTGCGAGACCGCCTAGCAGCACGGTCAAGACCAAGGCAAGTGGGATCGACTGACGAATGAGGACTGCGTTGAGTGAAAAGCTCCACCCTAGCGCCGTTTTGATGTAGGGAAAAGCCAGCAGGATGAGCAGGTACGCTGCTAGGAGGCTGAGCAGTGCCAGCACAATGGGCTCAGCAAGCAAATTCCCTACGAGTCGCTTGCGGTTGGCTCCCAAGATGCGCCGCACGGCGACACCTTTGCTGCGGCTCGCCGAGACGGCCATCGACAAGTTGGCGAAGTTAAAGCTGGCAATTAATAAGATTAGCAGTGCAACAACGCCGAGAAGGTACACGGTGGCTTGGTTGCCCGCTTGTAGGTTGCTTGCGAGGTCATCCACCAAGTCCGAAGAACCGAAGTAAATGTCAGCTAGGGGTTGGACGATGGCTTGGTAGGGAACCATATCGCCCGGTGCAATCTCGGCATACAAGCTGTTCAGCTTGTCGGCAAAATCTTCGGCACTTGCTCCCTCATGCAGCTGCACATAGCTCAGGAAACCCAGCCAAAACCAACTGGTGAGATCTGAACGGTAGCCTTCAGGCACCACGTAGGTCGAAAAGGAAAGGAGGAAGTCGAACTGAAGGTGAGAGGTCACCGGAATGGGTGCAAGGATACCCGTAACCGTCAGGTCGATGGCGTTGTTCATCCGTAGTGTTTTCCCGACAGGATTCTCTTCCCCAAAGTACTTCTGTGCCGTTGCCTCAGTAAGCACCACGGTGTTGGGCTGATCAAGCGCGGTCGCTGGGTCGCCTGTTAAAAGAGGAAAGCTAAAGACTTCCAAGAAGAGCGAATCCGCATAGTAGCCTTGGGTTTCATAGAAGCGCTGCGCGTCGTGCTCCATGAGCGTGCGCATGGCGTAGCGGAGCTGCGTCGATCGCTCAATCTCAGGGAACGCATCGCGGATGCCGGGCAGTAAAGCAGGCGGCGAATTGGCCATCTTCGTAGCCGTCCCGGTGTTGTCGGTATAGATCGAGTTGATGCGGTAGATGTGCGGCGCGGCATCGTGGAAACGGTCGTGCGAGACTTCATGGTGGATGAAGAACGCAATCAGCAAGCACCCCGCGAGCCCAAGCGCCAAGCCAAACATGTTGATGAACGCATAGCCCTTTTGCCGTGCCAGCATGCGTAGCGCAATGCCGACATCACGCTTCAGCATGCCAAACCGCATCATCACCTCATGGCCGAGCCGTCGGTCGTGGCGCGCCTTGCTCCAATAGATCTTGCGATACTCGGTTTCTGCGCCGCCGTACGAACCTGTTTGCTGGACGGCCCGGCGAAACGCTGCCTCCTCGGTAAGGCTCTCGGCTTGCAATGTTGCCACGCGGTCGCGCAGGTTGCCTTCCAACTCTTCGATGTCTTCCGCTGAGAAGACGGGGTTGACTTCAAACGGGCGTCGCCATGCTGCGATGGCTTTTTCTAGGTCGAATGACATGCCTTTTCGCTCGGTTTAGGTGAGGCGAGGCTGCAAGCCCCAAAGCTGGGCCAGCATCGCATCCACACGGAGCCATTGCTGCTTCTCGCGGGCGAGCGCTTGCTGTCCCTTGGCCGTGAGGGCGTAATACTTGCGGCGACGTTGGTTCTCGGCCTTGCGCCACGTCGAACTCAGCAGCCCCTGATGTTCCAAGCGGTGCAAGACCGGGTAGAGCGTGCTGTCGTCCCAGCGGAGTTCACCGCCGGAGAGCAGTTCAATGCGTTGGATGATGGCGTAGCCGTAGCTTTCTTGCTCGGCGAGGATGGCGAGAATGAGGGGCTTCGCAGCAGCGCCCGCGAGTTCGCGTGTTAGCATGAGGATCTTACATGTATACCGGGATGATCTAGGTATGCGAATGCCCTATACCGGGATCATCTAGGTATAGTTTCAAGCGCCCGCGAATTGACAACAGCTAACGACGTGAAAGCTTAGAGCTTTTTGCAGTTGAACATGGTGTGCCCCGGCACTTATAACGCATACGATCAGGTTAAAATACTGAACAAGAAGGGGCAGGGGTGGTAGAAAGAGAGGTTGGCACTTCGCTCATTCAACCACCCCCAGCCCCTCCTTGTCGAAGGAGGGGAGCTTCTTGGACTCTAAGTGTATGCGCAGAGTGCTCTAGATAAGGAGACGGCTGTAACGCGTGTTTGCTTGTGCGATGCTGTTCCGCGCATCACCGCATCAAGATCATCTGGCGGATTTGGCTGAAATGACCTGTGCCGAGCTGATAGAAGTAGAGGCCGCTGGGGAGGCGGCTGGCGTCGAAGGCCACGTCGTAGCGCCCAGCCGGTTGCGCAGCGTCCACAAGGCGCGCTACTTCACGACCCAGCACGTCGTAGATGACGAGCGCAACCGTGCTGGCTTGCGCTAGGTCATAGCGGATCGTGGTGGTCAGGTTGAACGGGTTGGGGTAATTCGCATGCAGCGCGAAGTCCGAAGGGGCATCCTCGTACGGCTCGACGTGCGTTGGTGCTTGTGATGGGAAGAAGTACAGGAGGATATCGTCGAGGTGGGCGCGCCACGAGCCCCAACTGTGGCCTTCGTGCCATTCGTTCCACATGACGTCGTAGCCCTCAGCCTCCAAATGATCGCGCATGATGCGGCCTGTGGTCATGATGGAGCCCTCATACGTGCCCCAGTCGATGTAGAACCGCAGCGGTTTCTTGGGGCCATTCAGCACGGTGTCGAGCACGGGCGGCTGCCAGTAGGATGGGGATACAGGAGCGGCGAGGCCAAACGCGTCCGGTCGGTTGTAGCAGATCTGTGTCGTGATGAGTCCGCCAAACGAGACGCCCGTCATCGCGCGAGCGCTGGGATCCGTTTGCGTGCGGAACTGCGTATCGATGAAGGGCATCAGCTCATCGACGATAAATGTCTCGTACGCTGCGGTTTTGCTTCCTGCATACTCATTGTTGCGGTCGACGGGCGGCACAAACACGCCGATCACAGGCGCAATGCGCTGGTCCGCAATCAAATTGTCGAGCGTGTTCTGTGCTGAGGCCAGCGAGAGGTATTCGAGGCCATCGTGGAAGAGGATCACAGGGTAGGTGAGGGCTCCGTTGGCGTCATAGCCCGGTGGCGTGTAGACCCGAACGTTGCGGTCCTGGTTGAGGGCATGACTGCGGAGCGTGCGGGTATGGATCGTGCCGCGCGGTGCATTCGGGCGGCGAAGAATCTCCGTAGGCTGTTGGTAGGCGGGCATTGCCAATTCGGAGTTGCCTCCAAACCCGCCGGGCACTTGGTTCGGATTGCGCGGGTCGAGG
>CAYYHN010000137.1:4129-8753 GCA_964471245.1 uncultured Rhodothermaceae bacterium
ACAAACTTGTAGTCGAGCTGGGCATCGGGCTCGAAAATGGCTTCGCGGTACCACAGGTTGGTGCCTGCAAGTCGCGTCAGCGGCGAGCGCGTGGTGCTCCAACCGTTCATGTCGCCTGCAAGGTGCACGGTCGCCCTATTGCCAACATAGATAAAGTAGGCGATGCTATCCTGTTCGATGAGTGGAAGCACAGGATGCTGGCTCAGAAAGGCATCTATCAGCGCCGTGCGGTCACTTGTCGGTGCGCCCTGCACTTGTGCGGCGAAGGCATTAAAGGCGGTTCCATGCTGCGCGACCACGGGTAGCGACGACAGCAAGCCGAGCAGTACGAGAAGCGAAAAACGCTGGCAGACGGCCCGAAGCTGTACGCCGTGGTGCGTGTCTGATGTCACAATCATTCGGGTAGCTGGTAGGCGATCAACTCCGTGTTTCTGATCCGGTCTTGCCCCGTGAGTGCGCGCATCACCATTCCATGACACACCACCAGCACCGTCTCATAACCGCGATACGTGCGTAAAGTACGATGCATACGCGTACGCATCATCTCAAACGACTCCCACGTTTCGGGTTGGTCAGCCGAATGCACGCCTTCTTTGCCATCGAAGTCACGTTGGAGCGGCTGTACGTCCTTGATGCCACGCCAAGCAAAGGCTCGGTCAGGCACCCATTCATGCAGGTCAAACGCCACGCGAAACGGGATTGACAGCTTGGCGACAAGGTGCATGGTGGTCTCCATCGCCCGCGTGGTGGGCGACGAGAGGATAAGGTCTGGTGCAAGTGCGCGAACCTTCGCTACGATGGCCTGTGCCTGTGCGCGTCCCGTCTCAGAAAGCGGTGCGAGGTCATAGCCCCAGCCGCGTGTGTTCCATGCGTTAGGGCCAGCATAGTCGGCTTCCGCATGCCGCATGAGGTGAAAAGTGGTAGGCATATGGCGGCTTGGAACAATAAGAAGTTGCCCGCAAGGGTGTAGCACAGATCACATTGCAAGCTTTGCTACGTGTGTGGGAGGCTATTGTAACTGTTCAGTCAACCAAATGGCAATTCGCTCGGCCATAGTTGGGCGGGCTGCTAAAATATTGGTGGCATGAGCGGTGCCGGGAATGATAATGATCTCTGCTGTTTGGCTTTGCATTTGGACGGCTGCAGTGATGTCTTGAAGATATGCGTCGTCTTTCGCTGTGATGAAAAGCCAAGTCGCCTCGCTGGTATCTATGCCTAGGATGGAAGCCTCACTGAACGAGCCGGGAGATAATACGGCATAGGTTTGCGCATAGCCGTGCATGCGCCCTGCTTCTGCCATTTCCTCGCCGCTATAACTCGCCCCTACAATGCCAATGCGTTCGTGATCGATTCTAGGCTGCGACCTTAAAAACGCGTGGGCAGCAGCCACATCGGCTTCCGCATTCCAAATGAGCGGGCTTCGGGGATGCTCACCCGGAACGAAGCGGCCGAGGTTGATGCTTTCGCCATGGCCGCGTAGGTCTATACGCAAAGATGCGATGCCACGTGCAGCAAGGTGCTGGGCAAGCTCATGGTATACCGTGCGGTCGCCTGCTGCTTGATTCACCATCAGGACTGCTGGATATGCTCCTTCAGTTGGTGGTACGTAGAAGTCTCCAATTAGCTGCCAGCCCTCATGTTCGACGACAACGCGTGTGGTGTGGTCCGAAATCACTTGGGCTGTAGCATCAAGCAGCAAGGCGTGTGACGCTACCAACGCAAGACTGAGTATAACGGGACGCAAATACATGAGGGCTGGCAAAGTTAACTATTCATACCGCAGCGCCTTTGCTGGGTTCATGGCAGCAGCGCGCCACGACTGGCCGAGGACGGTGATGATGGAGATGGCGAGGGCAAGCACCGTAGCTAGCGCCAGCAGCCACGGGTCGACGGCGACGCGGTAGGCGAAGCCATCGAGCCACGCGGAGGCAGCGTACCATGCCAGCGGCCACGCGATGACGTTGGCGAGGGCGACCCAGCGGACGAAGTCGAGCACGAGTGTGCGTACGATGCGCCACGATGACGCGCCCATCACCTTGCGCACGCCGATCTCTTTGGTGCGCTGCGTGGTGGCGTGGCTGGCGAGGCCGAACAAACCGAGGCAGGCGATGAGGATGGCGAGGGCGGAGAAGATGTTGACCACGATTCCGGTGGTCAGGTCTCGGGCGTAGAGTTGGTCGAACTCGTCGTCGAGGAAGGTATAGGTGAACGGGTAGTCGGGGTAGAGCTGCTGCCATGTGGCTTCGGCGTGGGCAAGCGCATCGGGGATGCGGCCTGTTTGGATGCGTGCTGCCAGCACGTTGCCGGGGTTGGTGTTCAGCGGGAAGATGACGACCGGCTCGATGTTTTGGTGGATCGCGGCAAAGTGGAAGTCTTCGACGACGCCGACGACTTCCGTGCCGACGGAATCCTGTGCACCGAAGTAGAGCCTCCGGTCGAGTGGGTTGTCCCAACCGAGTTGCTCCGCAGCGGTCTGGTTGATCATCACGACGCCCGTGGAGTCGGCGCGGTCGCGGCTGAAGTTGCGGCCTTCGGCGATGTTCATGCCAAACGTTGGAAGGGACTCGGGGCTGACGGAGAAGACGCTCCAGATCCAGATGTCCTCATCGGAGACGCCTTCGGGGCGGACACGTGTGCGGCCAAACCCGCGGCCCGGTACGTTGCCTGAGGTTGCCGCCGTGACGATGCTGCTGTGCTGCGTCAATTCGTCGCGGAAGAGGTTTAGATTCTCGGCCATCGTACCATCGACCATATCGAACAAGACAACCTGCTCGCGTTGGTAGCCAAGATCTTTCGTCTGGATGTAGCGCAGCTGCTTCTGCACAATAGCCGTCGTTCCGATCAGCGCAATCGACAGCGCAAACTGGAAGACGACAAGCCCAACGCGCAGCCGCCGTCCGTGCCGCCCCGTTTTGAACGTGCCTTGCATGACGGTGAGGGGCGCAAAGCTGGCGAGGGCGAACGCCGGGTACAGTCCCGCCAAGAAGCCGACCACACCGACGAAGCTGAGGGCTAGCAGCGCCATTTGCATGGGGGTGATGACGTCGAATGCCAGCGTCACGCCGCTCAGGTTATTGAGGAACGGCATCGCTGCCCACGCGAGCAGCATGGCCATCACCAACGCCACAAGCGTCGTGAAGACCGATTCGCTGAGGAACTGCGCCACAAGCGGACCACGTTGCGAGCCCATCACCTTGCGCAGCCCGACTTCCTTGGCTCGGTCGGTGCTACGGGCGGTGGCGAGGTTCATGTAGTTGACGACCGCGATCAGCAAGATCAGCAGCGCGATGGCCGCGAAGATGTAGACGTTGCGCAAATCGCCTTTGTTGGCGACGGGGTCGAAGATGATGTCGGCCGATTCGAGATGGACAGCGGGTAGGGCTTGCAACGTCACGTCGAAGTTGTCGCCGACGCCGTTTTCGCGGGCAAATTCGGTGAAGCGGGCGTCGAGGCCCTCGGGCGCGACGTTGGGGGCGAGGCGGACGTACGTGGGCATGGCGATAGCCTGCCAGATCTCCATAAAGATCGGCTGCGTTGAGCCTTCCGGCTGATTTGCGCGTTGCTGCGCGATGACGGTGGCCGTCGAGCCGAGCGCATCGAATTCGAGGTGCGTGTTGTACGGCAGGTCAGCGAGAATGCCCGTCACTGTTAGGTCCGTGCCGTTGCCATCGCGCACGACTTGCCCCATCGGGTCCGTGTCGCCAAAGATCTGCCGTGCCAGCGACTCGGTGAGGACGAGGCTGTATGGTTCGGTAAGCGCCGTCGTCCGGTCGCCTGCTAGCAGCGGATAGTCGAACACGTCGAAGAAATTGGGGTCGGCGTTGCGGAGTTCATCGGCATAGACCGAGGGCCGATCCGCATAGCGCAGGAGCGTTTGGCCGCCAAAGGTGAGGCGCACGGCGGTTTCGACTTCAGGGAAGGCTTCCTCCAATGCCGGTCCCATCACTGGCATCGAAATGCCCACACGCTGTGCGTTCGTCCCTAGTGCTTTGTCGATCGTCAGCACGCGGTAGATGCGGTCCGCGTCGGCGTGCATCGTGTCGTGCGACACTTCGCTCTGGATGAACAGCAGAATCAGGATGCACGCGGCCATCCCGACCGCCAAGCCGCTGATGTTGATGAAGGCGTAGAGCTTTTGGCGGCGAATGTGGCGCAGAAAGAGGCGGACGTGGTTCTTGAGCATGGCACGCGGGTGCTTCGGTGGAACAGCGCAGCGGTGTTATTAAGCAGACTGCAGAATGCAGCGAAGAGTTGCGCCAAGAACGCAAGGGAAGGGTTGATTATGCTGCCCATCTGCTGGTCAAATACTGCGCGCTTGCTTGCCGTGTCGCCTCAGGGGCCTAGGTACACGAAGCGTTGCGTTGCTTTGAACTGCTCGCCCTCCGTAACCAGCAGCAACGGTCCGGGTGCTACATGCTGCGGGTCCCACGTCAGAGGCAGCGGCGTGTTGGGAGTGACCCAGCCATTGTGTAGTGTATCCACGTGGCGGCCGAGCATGTCGAAGACACGTACGAGGACGTGCTGCCCCGAACGTACGGTCAGCGTGGTATGCAGCGCTGTTTGTACTGGATGAGGATGCACGGGGGCTAGCGAGAACGACGCGTTTGGTTGTTCGCGGTGCTGC
>CAYYHN010000138.1:0-8702 GCA_964471245.1 uncultured Rhodothermaceae bacterium
CTGCTGTCGCGCCTCCCGGTAGAGGAAGTTGGGCGCACCAACGAACGCGTGAAAGTAGAAGGCGAGGAACGGATGCAGGGCGTCAGCAAGAACATGTGGGCGCGGCTAACGCTAGCTGGCGTGCCGACGACGGTCGTGGGCGTGCACTTTTACTCGCGCCCGACCGATTCCTCGCGTAAAGAGCGACGCGAAGCCCAAGCCGAAGTCATCCGCCAGCTCGTCGCCGCCGAGCAAGCCGAAGGCCGCGCCATCGTCGTCCTCGGCGACTTCAACGACTACGACGACGCCGTCCGCGATGCCTCCGGCAATGCGCCCATCACCGACGTGCTGGCCCGCATCAAAGCCGCTGGCGACGGCCCAGACAACGACCTCCGCAACATCCTCGCAGAAGTGCCCCAAGCCGACCGCTTCACGGCCCATTGGGACCGCAACCGCAACGAAGTCGTCGAGGAAGGCGAACTCTCCGCCATCGACCACATCCTGCTTTCGCCACGGCTCTACGAACGCCTCAGCGCCGTGCACTACGTCCACGCCCACAACCCTCTCGCGACGCCGGACCACTTCCCTGTCGTTGCTACATTGGGGCGGTAGAACCTGTGTTTCATCCTTGATTTTTACATGCTTTCAGAAGGGAAACATATCGAGATAATCTGGGCATCTTTGAACGAAGCAGGGTCCGCTTCGAATGCCACACTGAATGCCGTTGAGAACGCTCTTCAAGAATATCCCCAATCCCCTAAGTTATGGTGCCTTCGAGGTACAATGATTCAGTTGAGCGAAGACACGGATACGTACACGCTTGAAGATGCGCTATTGAGCTATCAACGAGCTGTCGAGATTGATCCGTACTATGCAGAAGCCTATGAAGAAATGGGTCACTATTACGAGGTCATACTCGACGATCAACAGCGTGCAGCGGCCTACTTCAACAAGTTAGTAGAGTTGAAACGAAGCATGAATCCAGAATGTAACGTCATGCCCGCAAAGGCCATTACCTAGGGCAACTAAGCAAACGAGGTGCGCCGGATCACTTCCTTGTCGTTGCTGCACTTGGGCGGTAGAACTACCGTTGAGTCAACATGAGTCTTCCCGAACAGGATAATGTATGTGGGCTTCTGTATGCGCCAGTTCGGTTACAGGTCGTCTACGGTGCAGTCAAAGAACTCCTACCCGAAGCTCAAATCACCCTAAGCGTTTCTGGTTTTACTAACCAACCCATACTTTGGGTCACCACTGAGTTGCTTGAACTCGAATCTGAGCCACTAGATGACGGCAATCATCTACTCAATGGCGTAGCATGCCCTTCTTTCGGCCGTAGTTTTCTCAAGCAACTTTCAGCATGCTTTATTGGTAACGGAATTGCACATCGCTTGGAATGGTATTCCTCTTCAGGCGATCTCGTTCGTGTATTCCAAAGCAGTGAATCAAGAGCGAGTGCCATCTAACCGTAGGCATCTAGAGCAAGCACGTGGACCTAGCATTCCTTCAGCAAAAAGGCGACCTCCCATGGGAAGGCCGCCTTGGCAAAACGAACGTGTAAGCCGCTTGGTGCGAATAAGTGTTCGGCTAGAAGTTGATGCCGATGCGTAGCATCACCGAGTTGAGGCGTGACTCATCCTCGGCGTTTAATGTACGGCCGAGGAGCGTAGCGTCGTCTTTGATAAAGCGCGACACGCCAAACCCGTAGCGCAGTTCGAAGAAGAGCTTCCGCACTTCGAGTCCGGCCCCCAGGGCCGCCGAGATGTTCAAGTCTTCGAGGCTTTCATCGAAGTCATCGTCGCCGGAGGTGGGGAAGGAGAACACGGGGCCGCCGAGGATGTAGGGCGTGACCACAGGTGCTGCCCCCAACTTTAGGCGCAAATCGACGGGCACTTCGATCATGTTGAGGTCGAACGAGCCGCGCAGGTTGCCAAATTCTACGTCCACATCCCCGAGATCGCGGTAGTAGACGCCAGGCCGGATTGAAATCGGTCCTGCACCCACGTTGATATTCAGGCCGACGTGGTAGCCGGATGCACTTTCGAACGTGGCGCGGGCATTGCCTGCGTCAATGTCGTTGAAGTTTTCAAAATTTAATCCGCCTGCGATGCTGATTTGTGCATGGGCAGGAACGGACAGCCCCAAGGCTAGCACAGCTAGCATGAGCGGAATAGAAACCGTACGGATCTTCATAATCGTCTGGAATTGCACGGGAAAAGGCTAGAAGAATGGTGGGTGCGCTACAAGAACTACTACGCAGGCACCGCTCCGCGCTAAGGCAACTTAAGAAACCTAGCGCTGGGATCCCATATGCAACCGTTCTGCTGCGATTGCGTTGCAAAGCTCGGCAGTCGGGTCGTCTAGGAGTGAACGCACTGAATCTGGACGAAAACCGTGCCCATTTCCCCATTCAGAAATGATCTCAGAATATTATGTGTAGAACGAGTGTGTGCGAATCGTTCTGTCGCAAGGCGCGCGAAGCAGCCGTATCCACGATACGGCGATGCAGCGGAACACAGCGACGGGATAATTCAGCCACACGCCGTCCACAGAGGGTTTTGAGGTCGTTTCATAGCCTAGAGTTTGTATGAAGATTGGCATCACGTGTTATCCGGTATACGGGGGGAGTGGTGTCGTCGCCACCGAACTCGGCAAGGCCCTTGCCATGCGCGGCCACGATATCCACTTTATCGCCTATTCCATCCCGTTCCGCCTCGGGCACGTGCGTGACAACATCTTCTTCCACGAAGTTCACGTCAACGCCTATCCGCTGTTCGAGTATCCGCCCTACACGCTCAACCTGACGAGCAAAATGGTGGACGTAGTCAAGTACGAGAAACTGGACATTCTCCACATGCACTACGCCATCCCGCACGCCACCAGCGCCCTGCTCGCCCGGCAAATCCTCGCCGACGAAGGCATCCACATCCCAATCGTGACGACGCTGCACGGCACCGATGTGACGCTTGTTGGGCAGGATCCGTCATTCTCGCCCGTCGTCAACTACTCCATCAACTACTCGGATGGCGTCACGGCGGTCTCCGAATACCTGCGTAGCGAGACGATGGGTTGCTGCTCCATCCGGCAGGACATCCACGTGATTCCCAACTTCGTCGACACCGAGCGCTTTCGGCCGATGGACAAGAGCCATTTCAAGCGCGCGCTCTGCCCCAATGGCGAAAAGGTGATGATACACGTCTCCAACTTCCGGCCGGTGAAGCGGGCTCCCGAAGTCGTCGACGTATTCCATCGGCTCCGCTCGGAAGGCATGCCACTTAAGCTGCTCCTCGTCGGCGACGGCCCAGACCGAATCATCGCTGAGCAGAAGGCGCGGCAGTATGGCATCTACGAAGACGTGCGCTTCCTTGGCAAGCAGGACTATGTGGAAGAGATCCTAGCCATTGCCGACGTTTTCATGATCCCGAGTGGCTCGGAGACGTTTGGCCTTGCCGCACTCGAAGCGATGGCGTGCGGCGTGCCCGTGGTGGCGAGCAACATCGGCGGCCTGCCGGAACTCGTGCTCGATGGCGAAGTCGGCTACCTGTGCGAGCTCGGCGACATCGATGCCTTTGCTGACCGCGCCCGCGCCATCCTAACCGACGACGACCTGCACGCCCGCATGGCAACAGCTGCCCGCAAGCGTGCGGTCGAGGTGTTTGAGGTAAACAAAATCGTTCCGCAATACGAAGCGTACTACGAGCGTATTCTGCATTCGGTAAGCGCGGCGGCTGTATAAGAAGTTAAGCGAGGGATCTGCCTACGGCAGATGAGCAACCCGGCTCCTATATTTTGCACAGTACCATGCATCGTCTGTATGCCTTCCTGTGCATCATCTCGCCGGTATCGCCATGTCGCACCTCATCAGCCGTAAGAAAGAAGTTTATCCGATCAAGGACTTCTTGGCCTACTATCTCGCAAAGTACGGTCGGTTCTATCGGCAGGGCATCCGCTACGAAGCGCTGATGCGCTACAACAACGCCGTCCCGCTCTACGATGAGCACGGCAACGACACGCTGTGGTCGACGGTGCTCTATCCGCAGTACGAACAGCAAGAGATCCACGACCACCTGCGCATGGCCTATGCGATCCTGAAAGCCAATGGCGACTTCTCGATTGCTGAGCATCTCTACATCGAGCGCGTCGACCTGTGCCACTACGGCAACACGCTGCCGTTTCGCGTCCGCATTGTCAACCGGTTGAACGAGAACTTCGACTACTTCTACGTCAAGCGCGTCGACGCCAACCGCATCTACGGACTCGAACTCGAACACATCCTCTCGCCGAACCGGATCAACTACTTCATCCACGAGGACACCATCATCGAGGAGCACATTATCGGTGTGCCGGGCGACATTTTCTTGCGTGAGTTCATGCCGAACAACCGGTTCAACTTGGTACGCCTGAGCAAGGAGTTCGTCAAGTTCAGCGAGCGGTGCTTTGTGCTGCTGCTCGGCGATATGCACGCGGGCAACTTCGTGATCGACATGAACCGCGACTTCGAGAAGATGCACTACCGCATGCGCCCCATCGACTTCGACCAGCAGAGCAACCACTGGCGTAAGGAAGTCTACATGCCGCAGCGGTTTGGGCAGAACGACCCCTTTGTTAAGACCGTGCTGAAGTACCTCGCCCCTGCCAACATCACGCAGTACAAGAAAGAGGAACGTGCGCTGATGGCGAATAGGGCCCGTGTCTCGGCTGGCCGCTTCGACGAGTTGATGGAGGTAATGTGCGAAGACCTCATCGCTCCCGACGCCTACGTAGAACGCCTACGCGACCGCCTCGCCAGCCACTACGACCAGCCCCAGTTCACACATTGCGACACCATGGGTGAACTCGTCTCCATGTCCATCCAACAGCTTGCCAGTCCCCGCCAACCGGTCTCTTCTCCGACTGCACTGTAAGGATCTCTGGTGATCTCGCACACCTCAACACTGAGGATCCATGATATGCGCAGATACCAGTAGTATCGACAAGGGATGTCTTGCTATAATCCTGAAGGGAGTGCCTCACCCATTCAAAATGGAGCCAAAAGCACAAATTATACTTTAAATGGCTTATTTGTCTGTTATGTATTCACGCATAACAACTGTTGTGCTTACTTGATTCAGGCAGACTTGCATGTTTTCACGGATACCACTTGGCTTTTGGATGTCATTATACATGCATAATAACACCTTTCCTTCATGAAGAGTGGTGACGGCTGCATGAAGAGCTTACGCTAGAAAGGTGTTGAGGGTCTTTAAGGAGTATCTAGAAACGGATTCGTCTGGCGTTCCTGCCCAATTGTCGTGGCCGGACCGTGCCCAGCATACACGCGGACATCATCGCCGAGCGGTACTAGTTGCTGATAGATGGAGGCCATGAGTGTGGGGAGCGAGCCTTGCCACAAGTCGGTGCGGCCGATAGAGCCTTGGAACAGTACGTCGCCGCTGATAATGAATCGGTTGACGGCATCATAGAACGTGACGGAGCCTGGCGAATGGCCCGGCGTGTGCAGCACCTCCCATGTGGCCGAGCCAATGGAGAACGTATCACCTGCGTGCAGGGTGTGCGCAGGCATCGGTGGCTGCTCCAGCGCGATGCCGAACATCCGTGCTTGCTGCTGCGCGTGCTCGATGAATGGGCGCTCGTCGGGGTGGAGGTGAAACGACTGGCCGAAGTGGTTGGCCATGAAGGCACAGCCGAAAATGTGGTCGATGTGCGCATGCGTCAGCAGCAGATGCTTCACCGTCAGGTTGTGCGCCTCGATGTAGGCGAGCACTTGGTTGTGCTCGGCGGCATCCACGCTGCTTGGGTCGATGAGCACGGCCTCGCCTGCATCGTGGCAAAGGTAACAGTTGGTTGCAAAAGGGTTAAACGTAAACGTCTGGATCGTCATAGATTTGGCGTAGCTCGTGTAGAGAGGCGGCAAGATACCGCCGAGCTGTCTAAAGACCTGCTTGTTGCAGCCGATCTCGAATGAAGAAGACTGTCATACGGCAGTTATCGGGAGATATCCCCTTTCCCAACGCGCTGCGAACTCAGCGCATCCACCTGCGTACACCCCAGCTATGGTACGCTTTAGCTTCGACGCACTCCTAGTGTTAGCCGCTCTGTGGGCCGTCGATTATTACGTCTATCGGAACTGGCGAGGCAACGCGCGACTGCGCCGTTGGGGTCGTCGCACGCTCCCCTTGTACAAGGGGGCGCTTTGGATCGTCCCGCTTACGCTGCCGCTGGGTGTTTTGATGGCAGACGGCGGCGGCTTGGCTTCGGCCCCGTGGCCGTGGCTCGTCCTGTGGAGCGTCTACTACGTACCTAAGCTGCTCATCGCCACCGCCATCCTCGTCAAAGATGTCATCCACGGTATCGTCTGGCTGTTCCGCTGGTTCCAGAAAGAACTGCTCGACGTCCACGCCCCGCCTTCCGTCTTAGCGCCAGTACCGGCTTCGGCGTTGGCAGCGGCCACACCGAGTGTCGACCTGACGGACATGAAGCGCATGAAGCGGCGCGAGTTTTTGCAGCAGATGGACGGCAACAAGACAAAGGCCGCGCCTTTTGTGATGGTGGGCTACGGGGTGTTCAAGCAGTTGTACGACTTCGAGGTGCACCACGTCGACGTGCCGATTGCTGACTTGCCGAACGCGCTCGACGGCCTCACCATTGCACAGTTGTCCGATCTGCACGCGGGCTCGTTCTTCAGCACGAAGCCGATGCAGGAAGCCGTCGAGTTGGTGCACAGCCTGCGCCCCGATCTCATCACCATCACGGGCGACTTCGTCAACTTCGACGCAAGCGAACTGCCGCTGATCTTGCCCGGCCTCAATGCCTTGCGTGCAGACCTTGGCGTCTATGGCTGCCTCGGCAACCACGACCATTACGCCCACATGCCCGACATCATCGGCCCGCTGCAGCAAACGCCGATGGATTTGCTGAACAACACGCACCATAGCCTATTGATTGACGGCGCTAAGCTCCACCTGATCGGCACAGACAATACAGGCCACGGGCAACAGTTCGGGGACTTACAAGGAGCCATGCGTGGGCTCATCCGCTCGCCCCACGGCGAGGAGGCGACGATTCTGCTTGCTCACGACCCGACGTTCTGGGACACCCACGTACGCACCCGCGCCAATCACATCGACCTCACACTGAGCGGCCACACGCACGGCGGCCAGATTGGGATCGAACGGGGTGCCTTGCGTTTTGGCCTCAATCGTCCATTGTACCGCCGCTGGGCTGGGCTCTATGCTGAAGAACGCCAAGAAACGCCTCACGCGATGGCGACCGACGGCCATCAGTTGCTGTACGTGAACCGTGGCCTCGGCACGATCGGCCCGCCGCTGCGGCTAGGCATTCGCCCCGAGATTACGCTGCTCACCTTGCGCCGGGCCAGTGCCGCACATCTGATCACGCGCACCCCGCTTACGCAAGCGCTCGATCGGAGCGGTCTCAGCCGTACCGCGATTCGTAAAAAGACGAACTTCGGGCAGGCTGCCTGAACAACCCGCCGCGCAAGTGCGTAGGCTCGTCTTCAGGCGCATACCTTGCGGCCTCTATCCCTTTCGTCGTTTGCCTCTGCCAGTCCGGCCCCGATGACGTATTTCCACCGAATGATCCTGCGGATGCTGCCCGGCCCGTTCTTTGGCTGGCTGGGTATGCTGATGTTTTTGCTGCTGATGCAGTTCCTGATCCGGTGGCTTCCGCAACTCGTCGGCAAGGAGTTGCCGTTGCTGGTCATCTTCGAGTTGGTCATCTATAACCTCGCCTACATGGTGGTGCTCGCCGTTCCCATGTCAGTGCTGATCGCTTCGTTGATGACGTTCGGGCGGATTGCCGAGACCAACGCGTACGCCGTCATGAAAGGCGCGGGCGTCTCGCTGATCCAAGTGTTGTGGGTGCCATTGCTGCTCGCAGGTGTGTTGACGGCAGGGATGGTTTACTTCAATAACGTGGTCTTACCAGAGGCCAACTACCGCGCACGCAGCCTCTGGATCGATATTCGCGCCAAGAAGCCCGGCTTCGAACTGCAACCCGGGGTCTTCTACGAAGGTGTTAACAACTACAGCATCCTTGTGCAAGGCATCACGCCTGATGGCGAACTGCGCGATGTGACGATCTCGGACTACACCGACGGCTCCCGCGCACGCGTCGACATCAAGGCGGATCGCGGCCGCATCGTGCCGTTGGCGGGCGGCAGCAAACTCGACCTGATTCTTGAAGATGGCCAAGTCGATCGTCTTAAGACGGCCCCATCCCGTGAGGAAGATGATCGCTATGAACGCCTCGACTTTGGTCGGCATCGCTTGCGCCTCGACCTCTCCGACTTCGTCTTCGAACGCAGCGATCCACGTGAGCAAAGCACACGGCGTACCGACCGCACCATGCGCACCGCTGAAATGATCGTCTATGTCGATTCGCTAGAGGAACGCATCTTCGAAGATGAGTCGCGCATCCGCGAACTGACGCTCGACCTGATCCGCACGCCATTGCTCAATCGACCTTCGCCTATCGATAACCGGGCGTCGCTGCCCGCCCCGCATGAGGCTGCCACTTATCCTGGTCCGTCGACACGCCTACCGGTTGCCAACTTGACGGGTACACAGCAACAACAGATCTACGACCTCGCGCTAACGCGTGTGCGAGCGGTACGCTCTCAGATCGAGCAGGCGAACCGCAACCGCAACTACCGGATTGACCGTGCCGACCGCTACCGGGTCGAGATCCACAAGAAGTACTCT